>CACYDZ010000388.1 GCA_902773265.1 uncultured Ruminococcus sp. | reverse complement strand
GAAAGTTTACTGGAAGAACTCAACGATATGTACAAGAGCAAGCAGCTCACCGCAGAGGAAAAAGCAAAGTTGCGTGCAGAAATCCGCAGTATGGAAGAAACCGCTGACCCTATCGAAAAAGCAAAAACGGAAACTTACCGTTTGCCACGAAAACTGAAAAAAGGCGATACAGTTTTAATTGTCGATATCGACAAAAAAGCCGTTGTGCTGGAAGACCCCAAAGACGATACTATTTTTGTACAGGCAGGAATTATTAAGACAAAAGTGAATATCAATAATATAAGGCTGATTGAAGAAAAGAAGAATAATTCTTCAAAGACAAAAGTATCATCGAAAAGAAATGTCAGAAGTAATGCGGAGGTAAAAGCCGTTACGGAGGTTGATTTGCGTGGTATGACGGGTACAGAAGCAGTTATGGAACTTGACAGGGCATTAGACTCAGCAGTACTTTCAGGTATACATCAGGTAACTATCATACATGGTAAAGGAACAGGTGTTTTACGAACCGAAGTACACAAATATTTAAAAAGATGTAAATATGTCAGAACATTCCGACTTGGTGTATTCGGAGAGGGAGAGTCAGGTGTAACGATAGCGGAACTCAAATAGTGGGAGGATTTTCGGAAAATGAAAAAAGTTTTAGTAACCATATTGTTAATTATTTTGATTATTGCCATAGCAGGCGGTATAGCCGTTTATGTTCTGTACCAGAAAGCGACTGATTTAAGTGAAGCTGATAAATTGGTGACAACCGAATCTAAAACGATTTACGAACCGTTGTTAAAATCCATACTGTTAAAAGAACCACAGAAGATTACAGATGACGATATCAACGGATTATTGGTCAGCGTAATGAACAAGCACAAAGAAAATCAGAAAACAAAATCCGATTTTTCCATAGAGAGCATAGCTGTTTATATGCAGGACGATAACAAGATGAAAATTTATGCCGACAGTTACTATAAGGAAACGAGGTTTATATTTTCCGCTTTAGCAGATGTCAGACTGGATACGGCAAAGGAAAAAATATATTTTGATATTACCCGGACTAAAGTGGGAACGCTGGAAATTTCTAAAGAAACGGTTATCAAATATCTGACAGAATATGTTGCTAATCAGAAAAAGCCGTTTTTGTCAATAGAAGGTAATTCTATAACGATACCATCAAAATACGAGATTACTGTTCCCGTCACGAAACAGGAAGTCAGCATTTTCATAGAAAGCCTGAATATTTCTCAACAAGAAGCAGATATTCAGACAAACAGTCTGATGAATATTGTCAGCAATTTTTTAAGTGATTATTTATTAAGTATGGTTCAGTAAATCCGGCTGTTTAAGGGTGCAATTCTTAAACAAAGGTTTGAGGACAGTAAAAATACAATACTTGCAACGGAAAACGGACTTATTTTTCAGAATAAGCCCGTTTTCCTATATATATTAATAAACACTATAAATGAATTATTGATTGCTGAAATTGTCCCAGAAATTACCGCCGTCAAAACTACCCCAGAAATGTTCCCAGTCCCATGTATTTCCCTGTTGTGTACCGCTGAAAACACCTCCGCCAAGACGGTTAGCTATTTTGCCAAACCATGATATTTTTTCTTTTAAGGCATTGGCAACCGAACCGTTAGGAAGAATAGTATAAGTTTCAACCGTATTTTCATCGTGAGTGATTTTTCCGTCAGATACACCGTCCTGTTCATCATAAGAAAGCATAATCTCTTGTGTACCTGAATCATCTGTAACACAGAGAATTTTTTCGCCGCTTACTTCTTTAATAGTAGCGTTGGAAGATTTATCAATATCAGTATAAAGATTAAGTGTAGGTTCAGGAATAGTGGAAGCAAGTATATAGTCATCTTTTTCAACGAAATAGAGGGTTTCATTTTCTATATCAAAATCGCCGAACACATAAACGGAATACATTGTATCACCGTCATCAAATCCCCAGATACGGGTATTATTACCGAAATCTCCAAATCTTACGGTTTTCGCTTCCCCGTTGAAAAATACAGTCTTGTAAACCCCTCTTGATGCGGTAACTATCACACTGCCGATGGTGGTTAAAATAACGACTGCCACCAATATGGCAACTACCCGAAAAGAAATTCTTTTTTTATGTGTTTTGGTTTCGGTCAATGTTCTCACACGATTTTTGAAATCGAAAGAAGCGTGTGTATTAGTATAAAGTTCTGTATAAAGTTTGCTGATAGCTTTGTCCTGATTGTTCATGATTATTCCTCCTCAAGTAACACTTTGATTTTATCTCTGGCTCGTTTCAGTCGGATTTGCACATTGGATTCCGATATACCCAATATTTCATTAATTTCTCTGACGCTATATCCCTCATAGTAGTAAAGATGAATAACAGCCCTGTAATTTTGCGGAAGTCTGGAAAGAATATGAAATAATTCCTCATGTGTTTCATCTCTGTAGACAGGTTCGGTATCGAGGTCATCGAAAGAAATTTTATTTTTTTGCCAGAATGATTTCCAGACATTTTTACATTCATTCAACGCAACTCTGATAAGCCAACGCTTGATGTGTTCCTCATCGGTAAATTCAGTATCTTTTGCCTTGAGTAATTTCAGAAAAGCATTTTGTACAGCGTCCTCAGCATTTTCTTTATTTTTGCAACAACTCAGTACTGTACGGTAAACATCATCAAGATACTTGTCAACAATACGGTGGTAATCGGTTGAATCCATGAATTAAAACCTCCTGCGTTTTGAAGTTTTTCTGAAAAGCCTTTCAATACATAAACAAATGACATACGGAAAATATTACACCTGATAACAGATTTTTTTAAAAAAATTTCCATGTGAAATGAAAAAACAATTTATAGCTATGCCAATGAAAAGTTTCGGTCAAGCCTTTTCAAAGGCTTGTGGGGTCGAGGGGCAAAGCCCCTCGTGGGATTTTTAAGGGCGAAGCCCTTAAACTCCCCGAAAAAATCCAAAATCTGCGTATGCAGATTTTGACAAATTTTTCTGTGGAGAAAAGTCCGTAATTTTTCGAGTGATGAAATTTTTGTTGACAAGAGAGAATTTGTATGATAAACTTATAAAAGTGCCTCAACCACGGTTTCGGGAATAAGCCCCAAAGGGGATTTTTCACCTTCCCATTACTGTGATTGACGAATACAACAGGCACAGATTTTTAAAGAGGTGAAACAAATGCTGAAATCAGAAAAGGACGCTATCATCAAGGAGTATGCTACCCATGAAGGCGATACAGGTTCTCCGGAAGTACAGATTGCGTTGCTCACAAAAAGAATCAATGACCTTACCGAACACCTGAAAGTTCACAAGAAAGACCATCACTCTAGGCGTGGACTGTTGAAAATGGTAGGTCAGAGAAGAAATCTTCTCAAATATCTGACCAAAGTTGACATTGAGAGATATCGTTCAATCATTGCCAGACTTGGTAT
>CACYDZ010000387.1 GCA_902773265.1 uncultured Ruminococcus sp. | reverse complement strand
ACCTCCATGAGATTTGTTACTGCCTATATTTTATTGCATTTTTAAGATAATTGCAACTGTTTTTTGCTATTCTTTTCCAACAAGTTTTCGCTTACTGTTTTCTCAGGTGAACATCATCGGTACTGAACACTTCTTTGACTGATGTTGCCAGACCTGCCAGTGACTGTATCTCAGAGGGAATAATAATCTTGGTTGCTTTACCGTCAGCGGCTTTCTGGAATGCTTCCAGACTTTTCAAAGCGATAACCCTGTCACTGGGACTTGCCTCATTGAGCATCTTCAAAGCATCAGCATATGCCTGCTGTACACTGCGGATAGCTTCCGCTTCACCTTGTGCCTCACGGATTTTTCTTTCTTTGATAGCGTCTGCCTGTAAAATTGCGGACTGCTTATGACCCTCAGCAACAAGAATTTCACTTTCTCTCTGTCCCTCAGCTTCCAGGATTCTTGCACGCCTTTCTCTTTCGGCTTTCATCTGTTTCTCCATGGATTCCTGAATTTCTCTGGGCGGGAGAATGTTCTTGAGTTCTACACGATTTACCTTGATACCCCATGCGTCTGTTGCCTCATCAAGAATCACACGGATTTTGGTATTGATGACATCTCTTGAAGTAAGGGTATGGTCAAGTTCCAGTTCACCAATGATATTTCTCAAAGTAGTGGCGGTAAGATTTTCGATAGCCGAAATCGGATTTTCTACACCGTATGTATAGAGTTTCGGGTCGGTAATCTGAAAATAGACAACTGTATCAATCTGCATAGTAACATTATCTTTCGTGATAACGGGCTGAGGAGGAAAATCCACAACTTGTTCCTTTAACGAAACTCTGCGGGAAATTCTGTCAATAAACGGTATTTTCCAGTGCAGTCCTGTTCCCCATGACTCATGATAAGCACCAAGTCTTTCAATAACGAATGAATGTGCCTGCGGTACAATCTTGACATTCGATACAAATATGCAAAGAGCAATCAAGGCAACAATGATAATGACTAAAAATAACGGACTAAAACTCATGATATTAAAATCTCCTTTTAAAAACTTTTAGGTGGTTGACATTGCCATAAGCGGTGTGACAAGCATTTTAACACCTTCTATGGCATTTACCTGAACTTTTGTGCCGACAGGAATTACCTCATTTGTGATGGATTTGGCTGACCATACAGAACCCTCCACTTTTACCTGACCGCTGGCACTGTTATTATCAATATCAACAATGACTTCAGCTGTCTTTCCGATATACCTGTCGCAGTTTGTGGGTACTTCCTTATTGTTTTTCTTCAGCTTACGGGCAAGCGGTCTTGTGGAAACAATACAGATTATCGACAATACAGAAAATACCGCCAACTGTATCAGAATATCATCTGTAAATACCGACACAACCGCACTCGCCAATGCACCAACAGCAAACCACATCGACACCAACTGTACTGTGCAACCCTCTACAATAATGGCAACAACGGCAATACCTGCCCATATCAAAATATTCTCAGTCATACAAAACACCTCACCTTTATCTAAAACTGAGCTATTGTAAAGCGTAATCTAAGAATAGCATAGGAACAGTTTAATGTCAATAAACAATCATGTAACTAATCATGAAAAATTTTTTACCAATATGTACAAATTGTCATCTTTATGGTAATTTGTACATATACATAGCATACCGCAATTATGGAGGGATTTTTATGGAAACAATCCAGTTTATCGCCACAGTCATTTGTTCTGCAATACTGTTATTTACGGTAATATATTTTTCCAAAAAAAGCGTCCACCCATTCAAAAGAGCTGTCAACACGGTGTTAAGCGGTATTCTTTCTCTGATAGCGGTCAATGTTACGGGCATTTTTACAGGGGTATTCATTCCGATAAGTACGCTGAGTATCTGTATGAGTGCCATAGGCGGAATACCTGCCGTTACCGCCATGCTGATTATTGATACATTTTTCAGATAGCACCGTCTGTTCTGAAATCGGCAACAGAAATAATATTCAAAGCACTTTTTTTATCTCCTGTCATCAAAGCAACAACCGCCTGATAAATCACATCTGTATTATTATAGAATATATTGCGGATAAATCCTGCCTGTTCATTGTTCGGAGAGTACATACTTATTTTGAGCAACTCAGTATCGCCATCATTCACAGTACATTCCACATAAGTTTTATTATTTTTTTTGGTAAGTGTGACTGTGTTATCCTGCTGAATATCTCTTTGATGAAGAAAACGCTGATATTTTTCCAATGTTTCCTCTTTGACTGTAACAGGCAATTCGTCCGAAAGATTATTGACGATAAATTTTCCTGAATGGGAAAGCTGATATTGTACTTCATCGCCCTCACAGATGACCAGCTGACCGTTGGCAATCAGTTCCGAAAATCCTGCTGACGCTTCAAAGTAATTTGCCACTCCGCACTCTTGAAGTATACCCGACATAAACTCTACGCTGACAGGTACTTTTGTTTCATATATAAGATAACAAATCAGAATTTTGATTTGTTCTTTGCTGTGCAGTCCTCCCGGAAAAACTCCGTCATTTGCTTTATCATACAATATGTTGAACGACATACGCACACACCTCCACATAAAGTATTATAACACATACAACAAAAAATTTCCATAAAAATATCTGATTTTTTTGATAAATTTTAAAACCATACATTAACAAAGGATAAAATCATGCTTTCCGTACACAATAAAAACGGTGATGGGAAAGATGTTAATCAAAATCAAAAATAACACCCTGTTATTTTCGGCAGGCGGTATTCTTTATGCTCTGACAGAACTGCTCTGGCGAAGAAAAACACACTGGACAATGATAATTACAGGCGGTCTGTGTTTTCTGATACTATTCAGACTGTTCGATAAAATCCGTCAGATAAGAAATATTTATAAATGTGTTATAGGTTCTTTAGTGATTACGCTGATAGAATTTGGTGTAGGCTGTGTGGTCAATATCAGGTTTCAGATGAAAGTATGGGATTATTCAGGTATGCCCTTTAATCTTCTGGGACAGATATGCCCGATATACAGTTTTCTATGGGGACTGCTGACTATTCCGATTATTTTTATCTGTAATACTACCCGTAAACTGCTAAATTTCAGTGAAACAACTTGATACTGTAAAATCCTGAAAGTTTTTTGTTCACTTTTTTTGAAAAAAGTGAAAGACATAGCCTTTTTCGGTAGGTAAAAATCTATCTTCTCATTTTTTGGGTGACAGTCCTTAAACAGCGTTTCCAAAAGAAAAAATGCCGACTTTTTGTCGGCATTTTTTTATAACTTAAATAGAAATTTCAAGAGCAACCTGATACAGTTCTTCATCAAAAACTCTCTTCATATTCAAAGCTTCGGTAATATCATAATCGACAATCTTACCATTGGTCATGGCAACCACTCTGTTACCGATACCTTTGGAAAGCAGTTCAACTGCCTTATGTCCCATTGCACTGGCAACTACTCTGTCACGAAGTGTAGGCATACCGCCACGCTGAACATGACCAAGTACTGTCAATCTTGTTTCTACACCTGTACGGCGTTCAATATACTTAGCAATATCAGAAGAATTACCCACACCTTCAGCAACAATCACAATAAAGTGTTTCTTGCCTGTTTTCTGGGTAGCCATCATTCTGGTAATGACATCTTTTTCAATGTCGAATTTCTTTTCGGGAACCAATATAGCGGTTGCTCCCACAGCAATACCTGTCTGTAACGCAATATCCCCACAGCGTCTGCCCATAACTTCAATGACACTGCAACGGTCATGAGATTGTGCGGTATCTCTGATACGGTCAATCATTTCCATAGCGGTATTCATAGCGGTATCAAATCCGACAGTATATTCACTACAAGCAATATCATTGTCAATCGTACCCGGAATACCTACACAGGGAATACCCTGACCTGTCAAATCTCTCGCTCCCCTGAAAGACCCGTCACCACCAATAACAACGACACCTTCAACACCAAGTTCACGGCAAGTCTCTGCTGCTTTTTTTACGCCTGCGGGAGTATTGTATTCTTCACTTCTTGCGGTATAGAGAATGGTTCCGCCACGATGGATAATATCCGATACGGAACGGAGGTTCATTTCAAAAACATCACCGTTTAAAAGTCCGTTGTATCCTCTATGAATGCCGATAACTCTCATACCTCTGTTCAAAGCAGTTCTTGCTACCGCACGGACTGCGGCATTCATACCCGGTGCATCTCCGCCACTGGTCAACACTGCTATTGCTCTTTTTTCTGCCATTTTTTACACGCCGTTACTGAAAACTTATAGAAAGTGAATCTGTGTTTTCTGTTTCACCTTTTACAATATTGCCTGTTTTACAGTAACATTCTCCTTTCTGATGTTTTGAGTATTTCAGGCTACTCTGCGTTGCAATCCACGCTTTTATATGGTTATGTCAAAATTTGCAAAGCAAATTTTGTTTGGAATTTTGGGAGTTTAAGGGCTTTGCCCTTAAAAATCCCATCAGGGGCTTTGCCCCTGAACCCCACCACTTTT
>CACYDZ010000386.1 GCA_902773265.1 uncultured Ruminococcus sp. | reverse complement strand
GCCACGCTGAAAAAACTGCGTGATTTAGGAAATACCGTCATTGTTGTGGAACACGATGAAGATACCATGAAAAATGCCGATTATATTATAGATGTCGGAGTGGGGGCAGGCGTTCACGGCGGAGAAATCGTCTGTTGCGGAGATATCCATGATATTATGGACTGTGAAAAGTCAATAACAGGACAGTACCTCAGCAAAAAAAGAGTAATTCCTTTGCCCGAAAGCAGACGAAAAGGCAACGGTAATTTTCTGACGGTCATCGGGGCAGAACAAAACAACCTGAAAAATATTACGGTACAATTCCCTGTGGGAGAATTTATCTGTGTGACAGGTGTTTCAGGGTCGGGAAAATCCTCTTTAGTAAATGAAATTCTCTATAAACATCTTGCCGCAAAACTCAACCGTGCGAAAATACAGGCAGGAAAATTCAAGGAAATTACAGGTATCGAAAATTTTGATAAGGTCATTAATATTGACCAGTCGCCTATCGGCAGAACACCCCGTTCCAATCCGGCTACTTATACAGGTGTTTTTACCGATATCCGTGAGCTGTTTGCCTCTACGAATGACGCTAAAATCAGAGGGTATAATGCAGGGCGTTTTTCGTTCAATGTCAAAGGCGGACGGTGTGAAAGCTGTCAGGGAGACGGTATCTTAAAAATTGAAATGCACTTTTTACCCGATATTTATGTACCGTGTGAGGTCTGTAAGGGAAAACGCTATAACCGTGAAACCTTGCAGGTAAAATACAAAGGAAAATCCATTTATGATGTGCTGGAGATGACAGTTGACGAAGCTACGGAGTTTTTCCAGAATATTCCTAAAATTTATAAGAAACTCAAAACACTTAATGATGTCGGACTTGGCTATATCAGACTTGGTCAGAGTGCAACCACGCTTTCAGGCGGTGAGGCACAGAGAATAAAATTAGCCACCGAACTTTCCAAACGCTCAACAGGAAGAACGGTCTATTTTCTGGACGAACCGACAACAGGTCTGCATATTGCTGATGTTCACCGTCTGACAGATGTTCTGCAACAACTGGTCGATAACGGCAATACCGTCATTGTGATTGAACACAATCTTGAACTTATCAAAACAGCCGATTATATTATTGATATTGGTTCGGAGGGAGGGGAAAAAGGCGGTAGGGTTATCGCTGTCGGAACACCTGAAGAGGTTGCGGACAATCCGCAAAGTTATACGGGACAATATCTTAAACCCTTGCTTGAAAGATAATCGTGATATTGAAGTGTCCTAAATATCCGGTCTGAAATGACACAATAAGCGTTTTGTATTCTGAAAACCCATTTGCCCACTTTTTTGGGATATATTATATATTCATTATTTTTTTTATTAAATAAAAAAGTGGGCAGAGAAAAAATATAATAGAATATAAAAAAATAAGGATTATTCTTTCCAAAATACAAAATAAATAATCGTATCATAATAATTGTTTTGTCCACTTTTCTACGCAGAAAGTGGACAAAAGTGGGTTTTCTGTAATGTGTATTGATTAGAAAATTTGTGGCTGTGACACTTAAAAATTTCGGTTAAGCCTTTTCAAACCTACTTTTTTGAAAAAAGTAAGCAAAAAAACTTTCAAGGCTCACTTCGTTCGAATGATTTATCTGTCGTTCAGCTGTGACACTTAAAAGTTTTGTTCACTTTTTCAAAAGTGGTGGGGTCAGGGGGCAAAGCCCTTAAACTCCCCATGTTTGTCAACCGTTCAGTCGGGAAACGGAAAAAAGACCAAAGATATTTTACCAAAATAATGTGGTAAAGCACTTTACTAATCTAAAATAATGTGATACAATGCAGAAAGCATAGTTAAAATTTCTTACAGACAAGGAGATTTTGAGATGGATTCAAAAATCAAAGACAAGAATACAGATATGCTTTTTGAAGCGATATTACATCTGGAAACAACTGATGACTGTTACCGCTTTTTTGAAGATTTATGTACCGTAAGGGAATTACAGTCAATGGCACAACGCTTTGCCGTAGCGAAAATGCTTACCCAAAATCAGGTTTACAGCAATATCGTCAGGGAAACAGGAGCAAGTACAGCAACTATCAGTCGGGTAAACCGTTCGCTGAAGTACGGTTGTGACGGCTATAAGACTGTGTTTGAAAAGATGGACGGTAATCAGAATAATGACTAATTACGGTTATTTTGCCTCATTTTATGATGAACTGACGAACAATGTTCACTATGAAAAGACGGCACACTATATTTTATCGCTGGCAGAACGCTATCACCATGAGATGGGAATTACACTGGATTTGGCTTGTGGAACGGGTAGTCTGACAGTGTTGCTCAAACAAATGGGAATAGATATTTACGGAATTGATGCTTCGGCACAAATGCTTTCGGTTGCTCAGGAAAAAGCACTGTTGCAGGATATTCACGGAATGTTGTTTCTATGTCAGAAAATGCAGAACCTTGACCTTTTCGGCACGATTGATACCTGTATCTGTACGCTGGATAGTATAAATCACATTACTGATATAAAAGAATTGCAGAAAGTCTTTGATAAGGTGTCATTTTTCATGAACCCCAAAGCCTTGTTTATTTTTGATGTCAATACGCTGTACAAACATCAGTCGGTGCTTGCCGACAATACCTTTGTTTACGACAGCGAAAATGTTTACTGTGTATGGCAGAATACCTTGTTTAAGGATAAACGGACAGTAGAGATTTCTCTTGACTTTTTTGAAAAAGTGAAAAATAACAGCTATCAGCGTTACCATGAACAGTTCAGAGAATATGCCTATACGCATGAAGAAATTTGCGATATGCTGAAAAAGGCGGGATTTGAACTGCTTGATGTTTTTGGGGAATATTCTTTCGAAAAGCCAAAAAAAAATACACAACGAAATTTTTATATTGCCCGAAAACAATAAAACATTCTTTTCAAACAATTTCTGCCATGTGTAATGATAAAACAACTTATTTCTTTATCATATTCTTCGGTAATGTCCCTAAAAGATTGAAGAAGAAAATTGGCGTCCGAAAAAGAAAGTATTAATGAATATACCGATGACAGTTTCATGAAGTTCCTTGCTTTTG
>CACYDZ010000385.1 GCA_902773265.1 uncultured Ruminococcus sp. | reverse complement strand
ATTTCATTTATCGAAGACCCGAAAAACTGGAAGTATTTCCTTGACTGAGTAAATTTTTGTGAAGTATACAATTTACCCAATTAAGAGTCTATCCGCAAATAAAAACAACTTCTTTGGGTTACAAATTTATTTTACGGATAGGCTCTAAGAAAATTACATCAATTTATATCTAATTTTGCTTTTTACTCTGAAAAATAAAAATCGTATTTCAGAAATCTAAAATTTTAAGTTGTGAATAATGTATATTATATAGATAAAAAATGGAATTTAATATTAAAAAAAATAATTTATTATTTTTTATATAAAGGTATATTGATAAAGATAAGAAGATGGACGAAAGAAAATTTTATGCAAGTGCTACAAAAAAAAAAAAAATAACCGAAGTTTCTGTACGAAATTTCAAAAACATTCTTGAAAATTTGAAAATCAAAATATATAATTAAAGTTGGGAAATACTTTAAATTCCTGAGTTTCACCGTCTGAATGGTCATAAAATCCGAAAAATCTGATTGGTGGGGGTAAAAAAATGCTTAGGTCGGTAAAAATCAGATTGCTTCCGACACCTGAGCAGGAGGCATTGTTCTGGGAAAGTGCAGGAGTAGCTCGTTGGGCATACAACTATTTTCTTTCGGAGAATGAAAAGGTCTATCAGGAATACATTTCAAGTGGCAATCAAGGGAGGAGATATATCAGCGGAGGCGATTTAAGAAAGCACATCAACAATGACCTGAAACCGACTACCCACAAATGGCTTAAACGGGTCAGCAGTAATGTAATGAAACAGACGGTAATTGACGCTGAAAGTAGATACTGGTATTCGTCAGTGGGATATCCTGTGGAGATGAAACAGGAAGAACTTACAGATAAAACAGTTGGTGTATACCTCTCAATGGATAATCTGGCGGTATGTTCAGACGGGAAAGTTTTCGGAAATATCAATCATTCTCAAAGGGTGCGGAAACTGGATAAGCGTCTTAAACGACAACAGCACCGTCTTTCGGCAAAACTTGAATAAAATACAGCGTCTTATCACGGCAAAGCCCGTATCTACAAAAGACCCCTTGATGACTGTAAAAATATTGCCAGACAGCGTGAAAAAATCAAATCCACTTACAAAAAACTTAAAGATATCCGAAACAACCATCTCCATCAGGTAACAAGTCAGATAGTGAAAACCAAACCATCTACCCTTGTTGTGGAAGATTTAAATGTTACCAAAATGCTGAAAAATCAGTATCTTGCAAAGGCGATTGCCGAACAGAGTTTTTACGAGTTTAAACGGCAGATTGTCTATAAATCCGAGCAGTATGGCATAGAAGTAGTTTATGCTGACGATTTATATACCATATGCAAACGGTGTTCACAATGCGGAAATATTAACCGCCATTTTGACCCCAATAATCCCATCTACCGTTGTGAGTACTGCGGATTTTCAGTTGACAGAGATGTCCATGCAAGTATGAATTTAGCCCAATATCAGAGATACCCGTCGCCGTCGGGGAATTGAAGCCTGCGGAGTGTCATTTGACAGTAGCTTCGGTGAGTTCAGACACAGTGAAACAGGAAGATATTTTGTGAAGAGTATCACAGTACAGGTGTTTAATGTTCTGATAAGAGTGTTAAACGGTTGTCACAGCGAAGGTCAGCAAATGAAATCTGAAAGGTGTGTTGCCAAAAAAATTTAAGGTCAAGAGTTAAATCAAAAATTCAAACATTCAAGGAGGTAAGAAAATATGAATGTGAGAACAGTCAAGCGTACATCAAAACGCACAGTGTCCATGTTGTTATCTGTACTTATGGTAATATCACTGTTTACGGTATGTATGGTAAGTACAACAATTATTGGCAATGCTTACAATGTTGGCTCTAATGATATAAGGATTACGCCAGTTGGAAACTTAGCATCTTGGTTTGACGACTACAACACAATTTATCTTTATGTAGGACATACAGGCTACGCAAGAAGATATGACCTTACGAAGAACGCTAGTGAAGGTTATTTTCAAGGTTCTACAGCTGCTTATGCAGCATGGGGTGATGCGAAGATGTTCTTCTTTTCGCCTTTAGAAGATACACAGGTAAATACTGTAGGAGGCAGTTACAATATAGAAGAGGTATATGGAAGACTTGCTGCAACAGAATCGGATAAATATGAGCAAAATATGACAGGTAGTCCTTTTATTATGCGAATAGGACAGACTACATTTATTGATGCGAGTCAAGTGGCAGGTAGCTGGCATGTTAACGATAGTTCAAGAATAAATATGTACTATGGTAATGCAAGTGGTTGGCAGAGAACAGGAATATGTAATCTCAAAGATTTTCAAAGCAATGGTTATATTATTCCATATAATGGAAATTTGGTTGCAGATGAAAACACCTATTTTTTCTTTACAGATGTAAAAGAGGGTGATAGTGGTTCCAGCAACATATGGAAAAAATTTGCAACATTTGGTTTGACTCACAAATCAGCTATGTATCAAGGTGGACAGCCAGAGGGAACGATTGTTCTTGAGCCTTATCAAAGACACAATGTAACGGCTGATTTGTACAATTACAGAAATAAAAAACAGATAAACGCATCTTCCAATAATGACTGGGGAGATGGTGAAGCAAATCAGTCTTTTATTGAAGATACTTTTATCGCATACAATCGTTCGGTAGGTGACTGGTTCAAGAGAGCAGTAGAAGGAACGAAGTACACTAATGCCAGTGGTGGTAAACAAAACATTGGTAAATCAGGTGATTATGCAACTACCAGTGGTATATCGGCTACACCGTTGTATCAAGGTAACTTCCGTTCAGGTAGTAAAACTTACAATGATGGAACGACGACTGAGAATGGTAAAGAAGTTCGGGTATGTGATTACTATTTTAATGGCGAAGACCAAGGTACTTTGGATTTTGTGTTTAATGCAGGAAACTATATTTGGAATACTACAGGTACTCATCAAGGCATCAACAACCATTTTTATAATTTCGTCAGTGTGGCTAACGGAACTAACAGAAGAACTTCAATAAAGGCATCTCTAAAAACCCCTATACAAAAGAGAGAGAAAGCGTTATAATAGAGATATGAGAAATGTACAGTTAGGGTTCTTTGAT
>CACYDZ010000384.1 GCA_902773265.1 uncultured Ruminococcus sp. | reverse complement strand
CTATTATACCATATATTGTGACGTAACGAAAGAGGATATTTGATATATTGTGGTTTTTCGCTGTCGGAGAGCTTTTTCAGCAGAGCCTACTTAAATTGGAGACTTATGGTTTGATGATTTTTGTTTGCAAAAAAAGATAACTACTTTGCAGTAAATTGGAATAAAAAATTCGTCCATACAGGTTTAGATTGATTTCTATGCTTAATATATTTCTTGACTGGCGCAATACTCGTGCTTGTTTAGGATTTATGTTAATTGATATATTATTTCTAAAATGTTAGCGAGATAGAAAGCGATAACAATTACACAGGATGATAGATATGAATTGTGCGTATGACGGTATTTACAACAGAATAGTCAAACGTGTAATTGACATTATCCTTTCCGGAATTATGCTCGTGATTTTTTCTCCATTTTATCTTGTTGTTACCATTGCGGTAGCTGCACAGGATGGTTTTCCTGTTTTTTACCGTGCCGACAGAGGTGGATATAAAAACAAGCCATTTAGGATTTGCAAATTCCGTTCTATGGTTAAAAATGCTGACAAAATCGGCGGCGGTACAACTGCTTTAAATGATCCTCGAATTACAAAGGTAGGCAACTTTCTGAGAAAAACAAAGTTAGATGAGATTCCGCAAATCGGGCAAGTGTTTATTGGCAAAATGAGTTTTATCGGACCGCGTCCTGAATTATTGCAGTATGTTAACCAATATCAGGGAGAAGAGCTTGATATTCTGCAGGTTCGTCCCGGAATTACCGACTACAGCTCAGTTGAGTTTATTAATCTTGATGAGATTGTCGGTGGCGATAATGCTGATGAAATGTACGAAAAATATGTTCTTAAGAAGAAAAATGACTTAAGGGTGAAATACGCGCATTCCGTTTCTTTCAAGACAGACTTTACGATTTTTTTTCGTACGGTATTTGCTGTACTGAAAAAAGTATCTCACTTTATCTTTTCAAAATAAAAAAGGACCGCTAAGGTGTAGTTGGAGTAAGTATGGAGTACATTCAATTAAAGAATTCAGATTTAACTGTTTCGCGACTTTGTATGGGCGGTTGCCCGATGGGAGGATATGGCTGGGGTGCTGTACAGGAAAATGAATTGATTGATGCGGTTCATTGTGCCCTAGATAGTGAAATAAATTTTTTTGATACTGCCGATACATACGGTTTAGGTCAGTCGGAGATTACGCTTGGCAAAGCACTGAAAGGGAAAAGAAATAAAGCTGTTATAGCTTCGAAGTTTGGCGTACATGCAAAAAAAGGAACACTTACATTTTATGATAATTCTCCGCAGTGGATCAGGAAATCTATTGACGGTACGCTACAAAGATTAGATACCGATTATCTTGATTTATATCAGATTCACTATCGCGATGATAAGACACCGTTGAGCGTAGTTGTTGATACCTTGGAAGACTTAAAAAAGCAAGGTAAGATTAGATATTATGGTCTTTCTAATATTCACGAAAAAGACGTAGAAGAGATTTCAAAGTTCAAAGGACAATTTGTCAGCTTTCAGGACGAATACAGCCTTGCATGCCGCAAAAATGAGAATGATTTAATCCGTCTTTCGGATGAACTTAGTTTAACTCCCATGACATGGGGAAGCCTTGGTCAGGGAGTTTTGACAGGAAAATATGATAAAACCAATGTGAACTTTGGTTCGAACGACAGACGGTCACGTGATATTTATGTAAATTTTCATGGCGATAAATTATTGAAGAATCTTGAGATTGTAGAGCATATGAAGGTTATAGCAAATAACCATGACAAGCCGGTTTCTGCTGTTGCAATCCGTTTTATACTTGATTATTTGCCGGAATCTGTTGTGCTTTGCGGCGCAAAAAGACCGTCTCAGGTTTCAAGTAACGCTGAGGGTTGTGGGTGGAATTTAAACGAAAAAGAAATTAAAACATTATTGAGTGTTTCAAAATAGATACGAGGTCATCATTTGATTATTTATAATTCTATGATTATTTGGGTGGCTATTATTGGGATAATATACAGTTTTGTACACCCTGATAATCGAATTAAGCAGAGAGACAGCGATAAAGTAATCCCGGTTCCATTGATTTGGGCAGTTATTACCTTTGCATATATTGTTGTATGGTGTGGTTTAAGAGCTGGTGTAGCAGATACCGGCGCTTACATTGGATTGTTTAATAATCAATCTGCAGATTTATCTCAAATCAAATCATTATCTTTTGACAGTCAAAAAGCTCCTGGATTTACTCTTTTTAATATATTATTTAAGCGCTTCATATCACAAGATTACCATATTTGGCTAATGACAATCGCTGTAATTACTGCTATCCCAATCATACATACCTTAAGAAAACATTCTGTGAATTTTTTTTACAGCGTATTTTTGTTTTTAGTTACCACAGAGTTTTTTTGGATGTTTAACGGAATGAGACAATTTCTTGTGGTTTCTATTCTTTTTGGAGTGTCAGATTGGATTAGTGAAAAGAAAACGATAAGGTTTATATTTTTACTATTATTACTTTTTACTATTCATACTTCTGCGATAATTATGTTACCTATATTTTTTGTAGTAAGAGGTAAGCCTTTTGGCAAAAGAACGATATTGTTTATGATGCTTATTTTAGCAGTAGTTTTGTTTATACAGAGTTTTCCTTCTGTTTTTTCTGGTGCGCTGGAGTCTACTTTTGATAAAGAGACAGCAAAACAGTTCTCTGAGGATAACGGTGTTAATCCAATGCGTGTATTAGTTATGAGTGCACCGCCCATACTTGCTTTTGTGAATAGGCAAAAGATTCTAAAGGAAGAGAATAGCTTCTTAAATATTTGTGTAAATATGTCTACAATTTGTGCAGCTCTATATTTTTTAGGAATCTTTACTAGCGGTATTTTAGTCGGTCGCATACCTATTTACTGTGAGCTATACAACTTGATTTTATTACCTTATCTGTTTGATAAGATTTATCCACAAGGTACATCACGTTGGTTTTACATTATAGCTTCCGTTTTATATTTAATTTTCTATTTTGTAAGTATGAATGGTATGCCTTATGGAAGTGACTTTTTCGGGTGGTACAAATAGTATGGATAAACATGCTTATCTTGTTATGGCGCATAATAATTGAGAGATATTAAAAAAACAAATAAAAATCCTTGACAGTTGCCACAATGATTTTTTTATTCATATCGACAGGAAGATAGAGCGTTATCCGGAAGATATAGAAGAATGGGCACGTGATTCAATTGTACGAGTATTTCATGAAATTAATGTTATGTGGGCAGACTATTCACAAATAGAATGCGAACTGTTCCTGTTAAAAAGGGCGACAGAATGCTGTGATTATTCGTTTTATCATTTGTTGAGTGGGACGGATTTACCATTGAAACGTGCTGATTATATCTATGAATTTTTTGAAAACAATAGAAGTAAAAATTTTATAGGAATTGTACCTAATGAAGTTTATTATTCTATACGAAGAGTAAAATACTATCATTTTTTTACTTCACTAAATAGTTATCGTTCTTCCAAACTTCTAAAGGGGTTAGACAGACTGTTTGAGTATTTTCAAAGATTGTTTTTTGTGAATAGAATCAAAGAAAAGGATATAAAAATTATTGATGGCTGGCAATGGTTTTCGGTAAATATGAGATTTGCCAAATATATCTTAGGCAATAAATCATATATTGATAATATTTTTAAATACTCTATTGCTTCAGATGAACTGGTTTTCCAAACATTAGCTTACAATTCTTGTTTTAGAGAAACTTTGTATGATGATACAGATTTAAAAAATGGATCTATGAGATATATAGATTGGGAGAGAGGGCGTCCATATACTTGGGGACAGGATGAAAAAGATTATGAGCTATTAATGAAGAGCCCATATATGTTTGCTAGAAAGTTTGATGAAAAATATATTGAGATTGTCAATAGGATTTATGATGAATTAATCAGGAGAAATACTGAATGACCAGTAAAGAACTCGCATGGCTCATACGCCGTCACGGAATCGAAATGACACATGTTTCCGGCGGAAGCCATATCGGCGCGATTTTGTCGGTAGCGGACATTATGGGCGTGCTGTATACAGACATTCTACAATTTGATAGCGAGAATCCCGAATGGGGCGGTAGAGATCGGTTCATTCTCAGTAAAGGTCATGCCGGTGCGGCTGTTTATGCGGCGCTTGCTGAGAACGGCTTCTTCTCTGTGGATGAGCTCAAGACGCATTATGCCAATGGTAGCAGGTTGTCGGGTCATGTATCCCACCATTTGCCCGGCGTAGACTTTTCTACCGGGTCTCTTGGACACGGCTTGTCCGTAGCGGCAGGACGCGCTCTTGCGGCAAAGCAGGATGGTAAAGAATTCCGCTCCTTCGTCGTCCTCGGCGACGGTGAGTGTAATGAAGGCTCCGTATGGGAAGCCGCTGAATTTGCCAATCATTTCAAGCTCGATAATCTGGTCGCTATTGTTGACCACAACCATATGCAGAGCTTGGATTATTGTAATAACACGCTGGAAGTGGATATGGAGAAGCGTTGGAAGGGCTTCGACTGGAATGTGATTGTTGTTGACGGACATGACCATGAGGCTCTGAGAAAAGCGCTGACCGATACCTCCAATCCCGAGCATAAGCCCACCGTTGTGATTGCAAACACGGTCAAGGGCAAGGGAATCTCCTTCATGCAGAACGATATTCTTTGGCATTACCGCTTTCCGCATCAGGGTTGGGAGTACAACTGTGCGGTGAATGAACTGCATCAGATTATGCCCGAGGGCGTAGTCGATCCTTATACTCCCGACGGATGCCCCGAGATGACTCCCGAGCCGGATGGTTTGAACCATACGGTTTCGGAGACCTATCATCCCACATACTACACGAGGGAGGTTGAGGAACGATGAGAGATTCTGTGATTCGTACTTTGATCGAACT
>CACYDZ010000383.1 GCA_902773265.1 uncultured Ruminococcus sp. | reverse complement strand
GGAAACTGATGCCCGTAAAATGAAATCCTTTGCAAGGTTGGGCGGATTAAAGGAAGCTCCCGCCTCTATAGGCGGTGAGTACTTCACGATATAATCAATATATTATTGATGTAATATGGTAATGACAGATAGGTGATGATAAATACGAAAAGTAAAATTTGTATATTCGGAATTATTGCAGGTGCTTTTTTGACGGTTCTGTGTGGGTGTTTTGGCAGTAAAAATCAAGAGCAAAGCAATTCAGAAATACATTCAGCGGATATCAGGTCTGTTCAACAATGGAAACAGCAATATATTGACTTCATAAACAGTAATGATACGGGGAGTTATTGTCTTGTTTTAGTAGATAATGATGATATTCCTGAACTGATTTATGACGGGTTAGATGTGGCAGATGGAGTGAATTTGTTATGGATAAGTGATAACGGGATTGAAAAACAACACATAGGATATGGAGGATTCCTTTATTATGAGAAACAAAACCGTTTTTATTGTCCATATGTCAATCATGGTATTTATGACGACAATGTATATGAATTAGTTGACCATAATGTAAATGATTTATTCAGAGGAAGTGTATTGCCTGAAGAAAACGGATTTGAAAATTATGGTTGGTATATTAATTCGGAATCGGTGAGTGAAAGTGAGTACCAAAAACAATTCAACAGTGTTTTTGATAAAAGCAAGGCGAAATCTTTAGAAAACTTTTATAGCAAAGATGAAATCATTGAAATGATAAATGAATATTGAATATGTAGGAATTTAATTGTCAACGCCAGTTTTCGGATAAAGGTTTCTAAACGCTCTTTTGTGTCATTCCGAACGAAGTGAGCCATAAAAGTTTTTGTCAAACTTTTTTCAAAAAGTTTGTGGGGTTGAGGGGCAAAGCCCCTCATGGGATTTTTTATTATGGAGGTTTAGTGATGAAATACGAAATAGTCAACGCAACACTGCTCAAAAAAGAGGAGATTGCCACAGGGATTTTTGATTTTTTATTGGAGTGTCCTAGCGTGTCGAAAAAAGCATTAGCTGGACAGTTTGTACATATTGCCGTACCGTCAAAAACTTTAAGGCGACCGATTTCCATTTGTGATGCTGATGAAAAGACAATCAGAATTGTCTTTCAGGTAAAGGGAGAGGGAACAAAGATTTTGTCAGAGAGTAAGGTCGGAGATAAAATTGATATTCTTGCTCCTTTAGGACATGGTTTCAGTGTGGATAAATCGCAGAAAATTGCGTTTATCGGTGGTGGTATAGGTGTACCGCCCATGCTTTACAGTGCCAGACAGTGTGATAATCCCGTTGCAATTTTAGGTTTCCGCAATAAAGAGATGGTCATTCTGGAAAAAGATTTTCAGGAAGTCTGTAAGGAAATCTATGTTGCCACTGATGATGGCAGTTACGGTATACATGGGTTTACAAGCGATATTCTGGAAAAAATCATTGATGAGATTGACGGTGTATGTGCGTGCGGACCTATGCCGATGTTGAAGGTGATTGCAGGAATTTGTAAAGAACATGATAAGCCGTGTCAGGTATCGCTGGAGGAAAGAATGGGTTGCGGAATAGGAGCTTGTCTGGTGTGTGCGTGCAAGACCTATGATAAAGATGGGAATATAGAACATAGTCATGTGTGTAAGAAAGGTCCTGTTTACAATGCAGAGGAGGTTGTCTGGTAATGGCAGATTTGAAAGTCAATATTGCAGGTGTGGAATTTCAGAACCCTGTTATAGGAGCGTCAGGAACAGTTGGTTTCGGCAGAGAATATGGGGAATTTTATCCGCTGTCAGTATTCGGCGGTATTTCGTGCAAAGGCATTACTTTACAGCCACGACAGGGAAATCCCGCACCCAGAATAGCTGAAACACCGTCAGGAATGTTGAATGCAGTAGGATTGCAAAATCCCGGAGTTGACCACTTTATCCAGAATGATTTATCGTGGCTCAAAGAACAGAATACGGTAGTTATTGCTAATATTGCAGGAAATACTTATGAAGATTATTGTCAGATGGCAGAAAAATTGTCGGTCACTGATGTAGATATGATAGAACTGAATATTTCTTGTCCGAATGTAAAAAGCGGTGGAGTACAGTTCGGAACATCTTGTGAAAGTGTCGGAGCAATTACCAAAGCAGTGCGTCAGTTCTGTAAAAAGCCGTTGATTATTAAACTGTCGCCCAATGTTACAGATATTGTGTCTATTGCCAAATCGGCTGAATATGAAGGAGCAGACGCTGTTTCTATGATAAATACTCTGACAGGTATGAGAATAGATATCCACAACCGCAGACCCATTATCAGAAATAATACAGGCGGACTTTCAGGTTCGGCAGTATTTCCCGTAGCGGTGAGAATGGTGTGTCAGGTGGCACAGGCGGTGAAAATTCCTGTTATCGGCATGGGCGGTATCACTACATGGCAGGACGCTGTGGAAATGATGATAGCAGGAGCCAGTGCTTTGCAGATTGGTACGGTACTGTTCAAAGACCCGTATGCCCCTGTTAAAATTACAGAAGGTATCAAACAATTCTTAGATGAAAATAACATCTCTTCCGTAACAGAACTGACAGGTACGGTAAAATTATGGTAATATTGGCAGTAGACTTGGGTAAAGTACGGACAGGACTTGCTGTATGTGATAAAACAGAGCTGATTGCCTCTCCACTGGGAACAATCGAAGAACGCCATACAGAAAAGCTGATTGTAAAAATTACAGAGATTGTCAAAGAGAGAAAAGCGGAATTAATTGTTGTAGGATTACCAAAAAATATGGACGGTACAGAGGGAGAAAGTGCGGAAAATGCCCGTAGTTTTGCTGAAAATCTTTCAGTGAAATGTGGTGTTCCGTTTGTCATGCAGGACGAACGGGGAACTACCCTGACAGCACATAATTTTCTGAATACCACCAACACAAGGGGTAAGAAAAGAAAACAGATTGTAGATACCGTTTCAGCGGTAATCATACTGGAAGATTATCTTTCAAAAAAGAAAAACCAGACAAATATTTCATTATAAACAAAGGCGGTATACTTTTGGAAAAGACTTTAAATTTGGCAAATACAAAAACAGAACGCAATTACGGTATTGATTTATTGAGAATTGTGTCTATGATAATGATAATCACACTTCATGTTTTGGGACAAGGTGGTATTTTATCAACAACTTCTAAAAATATCGTAAAATTTGGAACCGTATGGTTTTTAGAAATTATGTGTCTGTGTTCAGTAAACTGTTACGGTTTAGTTTCTGGGTATGTGGGGTATGGCAAAAAATTTAAATTTTCCAATATCATAAATTTGTGGTTTGAGGTTGTTTTTTACAATGTGATTATAGACTTACTATTTTTCCTATTGTACAAATTAAAAATTACCAATGAATTTTCGGGGGATTTCTATACTATGTTATTTCCGTTGACAAACAGACATTACTGGTATTTTACCGCATACTTTTTTATGAGCTTTTTTATTCCTTTATTTAATTTTATTGTACAAATATTATCAAAAAAGAAAATAATATATTTACTATTAGGAATTATTTTAATCAATTGTGTGTTTTATCCTTATTTTTTCAGAGGATCTATAAATGTTTTTTCACTTAATCAAGGATATAGTATAGCATGGTTGTCAATATTGTATCTGGTCGGGGCATATATCAAAAAATACGATTTTCTTGAAAATATAAAAACATATCCATGTATTTTAATTTTTTTATTTAATTCATTACTGTTACTAGTTTGTAAGTTTTTGGAAGAAAATGGAATTTTAATACAAAAAATCCATTATGCAATAATGGATTACAATAATCTTTTACATTTAGTAAACAGTGTATTATTATTATTATTATTTTCAAAATTCAGACTAAATAAGGTAGAAACCAATTTGATAAAGTTCTTTGCTCCTGCAACATTCGGCGTTTTTATTATTCACACACATCTTGCTATATTAAAATTGTTGTACAATAGCATTTATCATTATGTACAGTATGCAAACGGACTAATGTTAGGAGCGATTGTGCTGACAGTATTGGGAATATGGTTAGTATGTTCACTGATAGATATTGTGAGAATAAAGATTTTCGAGATTTTTAAAGTAAAAAAATATTGTACAAAATTAGAAGTTCTGGGAAGAAAAACATTTGATAAATTATATGATAAATATTTTGCTGAGAATGTAGAATAAACTTTTAAGAAAAAGCAATCACCGCAATGCAGAAAAAAGTGTTGTAAAGATAGAAATGATGTGTTAAAATACAAATATATACTATACATCATGAAAGAAGGTAAAATATAAATTGAAAACACATATCAAAAGATGTATTGCCTTATTATGTGCTGTTTGTATGATGTCAGGACTCAGTGCCTGTGAGGAAGACGGTGGTAACAGCAACAGTACCACATCGACAGTGAGTGAACTGAGTTATGACAGTGAAAATGGTACAGCAGTAAAGAAAATCGTCAAAAATAATAAAAACGATACATTGGTCAATGTCAGTCAGCCACTCAATGTCAATGAAGTCAAAAGTAATCTGAAATATCTGCCACAGATGTTTTATGGTTGTTATGCGATAGACGGTTGTTATCAGTTTCCATGCAGTTCAAGTT
>CACYDZ010000382.1 GCA_902773265.1 uncultured Ruminococcus sp. | reverse complement strand
CGTGTGAAATCTACAGAAACTAAGGCACTTATCATGGGCTTGATGGTATATATCCTCAATGAATACAGAGTCGATACAAAAGAGGAGAATAATACTAAACTCAAGCATGTTACTGTACTGGAAGAGGCACATAATCTTCTAAAGAATACGTCCGGAGGCGAATCGGATTTGGTTGGAAAGTCTGTTGAAATGATTACCAACACTATTGCTGAGATTCGTACGTACGGAGAAGGGTTTATAATTGTTGATCAATCACCATCTTCAGTTGATATTGCGGCCATCAAGAATACTAACACGAAAATTGTGTTACGTACCCCTGAAGCAAATGACAGAGAGGCCGTCGGCCGATCAATGGGGTTGACGCCGAATCAAGTTAACGAAATTGCAAAGCTTCCCAGTGGCGTAGCTGTCATCTATCAGAATGATTGGGTTACCCCGGTACTTGCAATGGTAGACAAGGCAAATGTTCGCGAAACATCATATATCAATAAAGCTCCTATTGATATCAAGAGTTCAAGAGAGTCACGGACAGAAATTATAAAAGCAATCATGGAACCATGGATTCCCGGTGAACAGATTGAGTTTACAGAACTTGCAAGAGCATTGAACAGTTTGGAAGTATCGAGGGCCAATTATAAGCTACTTGCAGTAATGCTTTGTACATATAGAAATCATAACGGGCATATGCTCTGGAATGAAAACTCGTTGGGTATTCTTAAACAACTGCTCTTTGATATTTTGGATATCTCACAGAGAATATATGAAGAAGCAGTAAAATCTGGAAATGCAGACATATTGAGGAGAATTGTTAGCTCGAAAACTAAAGGTTTCACTATAGAGGATATTGATGAGATTTGTCACATATTGACAACGGAGGTTCAGTAATGAAATTTGATGCAGGAAAAGCTGTTGATTCATTTAAAGAAGGTACAAAAGAAGTGGCGGAAACTGCCCAATCTAAAACCAGCGAGTTTCACGAAAAATATGTATCAAATGTGATTCCTGATTTGGGAAAATATGGAGATGCAGCAAAATTTATAGCAGAAATGGCACCAGGAGTATCAGAATACAATGCGATTAGGGAAGGTGACTGGCAGGCATTTGCAATTGCGGCAGGAATTGACCTGACGGCATTTGTAGCAGGAGCCGCAACTGCAGGGGCAGGCTATACTGCTGTTAAAGGCGGATCAACAATGGCAAAAACTGGCGTCAAAACTGCTGCACAGGAAATCGCTGAAGCTGGTACAAAGAAAGTAGCAAAAGAAGTAACTGAAGCCGGAGCGGAAAAAGTTGCGAAGGAAGTAGCAGAAGCCGGAGCGGAAAAAGTTGCGAAGGAAGTGGCAGAGGCTGGAACGGAAAAAGTTGCAAAAGAAGTGGCAGAGGCAGGAGCTGAGAAGACTGCAAAAGAAATTGCACAGGATGGAGCTGAAAATGCTGTAAAAGAAGTAAAAGAGGTCAGCCAGGTTGTAAAGAATAAATGGGATGGTATTAAAAGGGAAGAAGAAGTGCTGGAAAAACTCATATCCAAATACGGTAAAGACAATGTGTTACGCGAACAGTTTATAAGAGACAAACTTGGAAGAATTATAAAAGACCCGGTAACAGGTGAGGCAAGAAGGATTGATTTAATTGTGATTGATAAAGGCGGGAAGGTATTACGGTCTATTGAGGTTACTTCCAAAACTGCAGATAAAATACCACAGACAGCAAAAGAATTTAGGATTCTTGAGCAAGCTAGAGACTTGGGGGGAGCGTTTATAAGAGATATAAGTACAGGAAAAATGTATGAATTCGGTAAAGATCTAGTTACAGAAATAGTGAGGTTATAAAAATGAAAAGTTATGATAAAGCATCTTGGCATATTGATGGTGGAGAAAATGAAGTGGAAGTAATTGACCGCTTTAAGGATGTATTCGCTTTCTTAGCAGAGAAAAAAATGCTTAATGAAGAAGGAATGGAAACATATGAGTATGGCATGGATAGTAGCGTCTCCCTAAATAGCAATATGGTAAATGAGCAGGGTGAAAGTTTTCTTGACACATATTATGATGCAATACTTAGCCAGAATCCGAAAGAGATTAAGAAAAATCTTGAAGAAGCTTATAAGGTGTATACGAAGGAATCTTGAACTCAATAAATACAAAGAATGATGATGTTCACACTGATTTGTAGGGAGTAGCATAAAGAT
>CACYDZ010000381.1 GCA_902773265.1 uncultured Ruminococcus sp. | reverse complement strand
TCCGAAATTCTGCTTACAAATCTTTCTACATCCCGAAGATCTTTAGCTACTTGAGCATTTTTATAGACTTTGGCAGCTTTCACCAACGGTGGAATACTTTCTTCATATATTGGAGATTTGCTTTCTACATATACATTGGCTTCTTGACTACAGCGTTCTTTCAACTCCATAATTTTTCACCACCCAAATTACCTACTCCTAACCGTTTTCAACAATGTCATCAACATAATCTGTAATAGTATTGATTGATAAAATAAATTGCAGAACAAAATTCGCTGATGACATTGCTGTAATAAAAATAAAAAATTATCTTTTGAAAGTATTGCTGTCCGAAATCACTTTAGCAATATTGGATAAATTATTGCCAAGTTCAGAAATTTCACCTACGCCAGATAAGTCACGAAGTGTTGCTAAATTAGCAATAAAGGATTCTTTTGCCTCACCGAAACCTTGTACAACAATTTCAATTCCGTTTCTGACATATTTATTTTTGGCTCTCAGTGCTTCTTTCTCTGCTTTTTCATCCCAATATCCATCAGTCAAAACAACGGCATATGCGAAATCAAGATTTGCATTTGCTTTCTTTCTTGACAAAATATCGAACATATAATCCATAGGCTGTGCTTCATTACACTCACCTGTTTCTTTAGTAATAGCCAGTTCATTAACTGCACGAATAATTGTGCGTTCATCATTTGTAATATCACAAAAAGATTTTATTTTATCAGCAAATCCCACTATACCGAAAGAGATATTTTCAAGAGGAAATTTCTTAACAAAATCAATAACAAACTGTTTGGTCATACCAATGGCAGTATGCCACATATCCGCTGAAAGTCTTTCAGCTTCTCTATATGCTTTCATATCATCATCTTTGGAATATTTATCAAAATTCTCAACCCATTTTACAATTAGTTTAATCTGTTCTAATTCGTCAGTAGTAAGTGTTCTATCCTGCTGGTTCAAACGCTCAATCAATGTATTGACACTGTCGTAATCACTGATAACACACATACTTCCAGACAAATCTATTGCTACCATAATAGTTCCTCTTGCTGCTTTTTTAATTAATTCCGGAGAAAATTCACGGTCAGCATGATTAAGTACTTTTTCAACAGTCAAACTGCGTCCAAATTGTTCTGCTTTAATATTTACTGTTGTATCAGCATTATGAAAATAAGTTACTGAAAAAGCTTTATCAGGTGTAATACCTCTTACCTGATATTTACCAATAATGGCACTGCTTTCAGGAAGTTTATCAGATTCCCATTGTGTCAGATAAATATCTTGCACAGTAGAGTTAAGAATAAATTGCTTTGTTACTGTTGCTTTTTCGATGGAAGTATTTTTCGGAATCATAATCTCATTATAGAATACACGATATGTTTCTTGTCCATGTTCTTCCTCTCTTGCAACAATCAGTCCCAGTGAATGAGAATTAACATCTTCAATTTTCTTATTTCCTACACCAATGACAAAAGGGTCAGATGAACCAAAAAGCGAAAAATTCTCCCTTTTTTCAGCGATAGAGTTGGCAATTAATGCTGCTCCCATTGACACTGCTTCATCAGGATTAATACCACGACGAGGAGCTTTTCCGCTAATTTCCAACAAATAGTCGCTAACCATTTTCATTCTTGTAGAACCACCAACAAGAATAATATCATCAATATCATTCCACGACATATGATTATCGTGGAACATTTCATTGATAAGACCACCTGTTCTTTCCAACAAATGTCTGGTTCTGGATCGAAATTCTTTCTCAGATAATGTATAAACTCCAGAATTCCCTTCATATTTCACTTTGATTTTTGCTTCACTTTTAGTTGTCAAACCTCTTTTTAATTTTTCCGCATCTACCATCAAAGAGTCCATTTGTTCTATGTCAGACGAAAAATCATCACCAAATTCTTCAGAAAACTGTTCTGCTACCCAGTTACATATTTCAATATCCCAGTCTTTACCACCAAGCTGAAAGTGACCTGTCGTTGCAACAATCTTTATTTTATCAGCTTTTATTTCTGCTACGGATACATCAAAAGTTCCTCCGCCTAAATCATATACCAAAATCTTTTTGTTATCTGCTTTATCTAATCCGTAAGCAACAGCAGCTGCAGTAGGTTCATTAACCATATGCATAACATCAATGCCTGCCATTTTTGCCGCTTTTTTAGTATTACTTTTTTCATGTTCAGTAAAGTAAGCCGGAACAGTAATAACGGCTCCTTTTACTTTTCTGTTCATTTTCTCTTCTACTTTTTCAATAACTTCTTTCAAGAACATTGATGACAGTTGAACCGCTGAGTAGGCCTTTCCATCTTCAAGATAATAATCTTCTGTATCTTGTCCGATATTTCTTTTATAGAAAGTAGCAACCTGTCCTTTGCGTTTTTGTTCATACTTGGCATCTTCTCCAATAGACAGTTTTCCTGAATCACTAATGTATACTGCCGAAGGAATTGTTGAACTGTCTTGTATAACGGGAATAATTTCTGGCACACCTTTCTCGTTAATATACGATACTACTGAATAGGTTGTGCCTAAATCTATACCAACATAAAAACCTTTTACCATAATAGAAAACCTCCTGCGTTTAACATAACTCTCTCTATATAATAAAGTACTGCTACTCTTTTGATAGAGAGAGCTATAAATTGATAATTATATATGTGTACTACCGCTTTTTTTTATTCGTTTCCTGATTTTGCTTCCGCTTTTGTTTCTAATTTTATAGAAACACCATTCGGGTCAGTTGCTACCAGTTGAAGTAAGCCTTCTTCATCAATTTCCATATGAATATGAATTGTAGAACCTGATGGCAATCCTTTGCTGATTTCTCCTGATTTTGTTTCCAACTGTTTTATATCTTTTTCATTAGGACTAACATATTCTTCTTCTGAACGATGTTCATACAAAGATAAATCAACTGTACCGAATTTTATCGCATCAGCAGAAAGCGGAAAATCCATATCATCGATTACAGGCAATTTTGCTCCACGATACAATATTGTTTTGATAATTTTCTCATTGCCAACACGCCCAAGCATACCAATAGAACTTACGGAGATTTTGCTGATAGTAACAACCTCAGTTGTCCCAATTTCAAATTTGGATTTTTCAGCAATTTTTTCTGATGGAGTTAATACAAATTTCTCTTCTTTTTTTTCTTCACGTTCTCTTCTTCTTTTTTCAGCCTCAGCAATAATTGATTTTCCATAAAAAGCAGCACCTTTTGACACAGCCATATTGGGATCCATTGGATTGGGGATTTCAATATCAGGAAATTCTGCAGTAAGACGGCTCTGTACCTGAGGCATATAGCTGGAACCACCAACCATTAATATTTTTGTGATTTTTTTACCTTTTGCCTCTACTTCTTCTTTAACTTTCCGTGTACTCTCTATGGTTCTGTCAAGCAAATCTTTTGTTTTTGCTTCAAATTCATCACGGGAAATAGGGAATTCATATTTTCCTACACTTAATCTCAGTTTGATAGTCGTTGAAGTCTGCGGTGTAAGTGCCTTTTTGGCTTTTTCTGCCGCATTCTGTATTTCCGCCATATCTTCTTCGTCTAAGTCACTTTCATCAACATCCTTGTCAGTAAGCTTTGTCTTAATAATATCTATTACCCTTTCGTCCCATTGCTTACCTCCAAGTTGCTGGTCTCCCTCAATTACAAAACAATTATAATCGTATCCGTCAATTTCGATAGCAACAACATCAAATGTTCCTCCACCTAAATCGTAAACAAGAACGGTTTCTTTTTTGTCACCTTTAAATCCATAGTAAACAGCGGCTGCAGTAGGTTCTTCAATCAAGTGTACTTCTTCAAAACCTGCTTTTTCCGCTGCCTTTTTAGTTGCTTCTTTTTCGACTGTAGAAAAATATGCGGGAACGGTAATAACTACACAATTTACTTTTGAATCTGTTTCATCAGTAGCATATTTAGCAAGATATTTTAATACGGCTGCCGATAAATCAATAGCAGTTGTTTTTTTTGTAAGGTCTTCTCCGTAATACTTCAGTTTATCTCCGTTTCCCATTTCGCACTTAAAGAAATCGAATACATACTGAGGCTGAAAGACTTTGTTATCTTTTGCTACCTGTCCTACCGTAGGATTTTCGTCCGAATCAGAAAAATCAACTACAGACGGAGTAATTCCTGTTCCGTTGTCATTTTTACATGTTTGAATCAGCATATTGTCGTCTAAGTACGAAATTACACTGTAAGTTGTTCCTAAATCAATTCCAAATATATATTTTTCTTCCATTTTCTGTTCCCAACTGCTGTAAACAGTTTTTTCCTTTCTGAAAATTTATTTTTGTAGACACATTTTATAGCTGTATCTTACTCTGTGAATATTTTATTTGCTCATTGTCATTCCAAACACTGTAAGGAATTTCACGAAAGATTTTTCATCCATTTTGTTCCTTGAAAAGACACATAAGACAATTCGTTTTGTCATTTGTTATTAAGATGGTTCAGCCCAAAATTACTCGTTGCTGCTTTTAGTTGCGTTGTACTGATAGACATGAACTCTTGCTCTTTCAACAACTTTTCCATCTATAGAATATACTAATATTTTTTTAACTTTGGCAATCGTTTTATCGAGTTCTTTATTATCAGTAGGAACTGATTTTATTGGCTTATGTATTCTGGAATCATACTTATCTCCGATATTAACTTCATCTACTTCTACACCATAGTGTGTAAATACATTGCTCATCGCATTAACAAATCCGTTAAGTATTCCTGCTGTTTTTTCATCTAATTCATTAGAACGAATTTCCGTTATCATTTCTTCCTGAATATCAAAAAATTCAATCAATATCGGATTAACAATTCTTCTATACAGATTATCTTTATACTCGTTAATTTGATTATTGAGATTGTTTTCAATATCCTGATGTAAATCCGCCAGTTTGCGTAAAGAACTTACTTTTGCCTCAAGAGCAGTCATATATTTTTGTAATGCACTGATTTCAGCCAGAATATTCTGGCTTTTTTCACCCAATATCCTTTCTATATCTTCACATGTTACAGAAGGCGTTTGTACAGATTGCGTTCCTTGTTCTACAGATGGTACATACGGTATGCTTGACGCAGGATTTACTGACGATGTGCTTGGTACAGGTGATACAGGTGGTACGCTTGATATCGGTTTTATTGGCGATGTGTTTGGTACAGATGATACAGATGGTATGCTTGGTATCGAAACTGTCGATTGCGTAACAAATTCTTCAAAAGAATTATTTCGATTTGCTTCACTGTTTTCTTTCATGAGTTTCATTAATTTTTCTTCAGCTGATTCCTGTTTTTTCTGTTGTATTTCTTCATTTTGAATTTTAGTAACGGGTTCAAAAGTCATTTCTTCATAAGAATATTTTTCCCGAAAAATTCCTTCATAAGCCGTGCTACTTTCGTTATCTCCGATAGCAATAATCTCTGAAATTTGTTCATCATTTACTTGTCCGATTAAAGAATTGAATTTTTTAGGTTGTATTGACATATTTTTTCCTGTTGCAAAAACAACTTTTCCTTTCTTCTCATTTTTAACATATTTTTTTATTGTCATTATAATATGACTTACCTAGTTTAACTAATCACCTGCTTTCTTTATCATCACATGACATACATTGTTCAGATTACTGTCGATTTTGTCCATATATTTCAATTTTTCGACTGATATCTAC
>CACYDZ010000380.1 GCA_902773265.1 uncultured Ruminococcus sp. | reverse complement strand
GCGGACGGTTCGTGGAAAAAGACTATCGCATTCGATATATGGTTGACCATCATTCTGTGGTGGTCAATGACAACCACTCTCTGAGCTTTCTCATAAACCAACGGGTCTTCCAGAAAATTCGGAGAGTGCGTATCTACCACAATCAGCAAAGTCCTTTCGGTAATCATAGCCAACGCCACAGACGGTTCGATAAACATATCTTCGTTGGCAATCTCTTCCATGAACCGTATCAGCGATTCCGCAACGGTCTTTTCTTTTCTGACAACGATTTTGGCGGGTTTTTTCATATCTTTGGTGATACTGCTCCAAAGTCCTATGCCTGTGCCGATACAGTCAATATCCGAATTGTGATGACCCATAATCAGAATATGGTCACTTGCCCGAATGTGCTGTACCAAAGACCCGGCAATAACCCTTGTACGAACCTTGTCAATTTTCTCAAAGCCCTGCGACACACCGCCATAAAAACGATACTGGTCTTTGGTTTTTATGGTAACCTGGTCACCGCCACGCCCCAAAGACATATCCAGTGCATTTCTTGACCACAATTCGCATTGTTTCAGCGTTTCGGCACATCTGCCTATCCCTATCGAAACGGTCGGACTGCACATCACATTCTCCAGCGGTACCTGTTTGACTTCTTTGAGTACATTGAAATCATCTTCCGTCAAAGCATCCAGCACACGCTCCTCAAAGATAATCATATACTTGCCGTTGGAAAGTTTCTTATACAGTCCGTTGAACTTCATCGCCCATTTCTGTATCACATTCTCCACATTGACCATTACATAGGCCTGCTGACGGTCATCATCTTTTTCAAACTCGTCCACATTGTCAAATTCCACTGTGGCAACCATCGGACGGGAATTCATATATTCATCAGTTGTTTCCTTGTAATATGTATCGTCTATAAAATAGAATACAGACGATTTTTCGTGTAATTTATAGCCGACAACGGTATACCGCTTTACACCGTATACCACATCAGCACCATTGGATTCGATAATATGCTGAGGCGTTGTGTTGGGGGTGTAGCGGTTGATAAAATCCCCCGCACACTCCTTTCCACTGCACAGCACCGTGCAGAAACACTTGTTCGCCCAGATAATATCATCATGTTCTCCTGTTACCGCTACGGGAATATTGAAATTTTCCAGATATTCAAATTTGTCACTGCCAATGGTTTCGACAGACTGTCTGAGCGTATTCTGTATATAATAGCGAAAACGGATAACCCCCACAATGACCAGTACCATCGACAACAGGGCAATCAGCACTTCTATCGTACATACATACAGATTCCAGCGGTACGAAAAGCCTGCCATACCCAATATTCCCACAGTGTATACCAGAAAGAACGGCGTTACCGTCCATACCTTTTTCTTCAAGATTTTTTCCTCCAAACACCCATCATACCTCCATGATAATCGGCAATATCATAGGTGTGCGTCTTGTTTTGTTGAAAATGTGCTTCGATACTTCCTCTTTGATTTTATTCTTAATGACATTCCATTCATGAATGTTCTTCAAAGCAAATTCCTGCAGAATTTCCATCGCAATACGACGGACTTCATAGATAGTTTCCTCCGACTCCCTCACATAGACAAACCCTCTCGAAATCACATCGGGACCACTGATAATATACCCCTCCGCAATATCCAACGCTGCTACAATGATAATCAGTCCGTCCTGCCCAAGATGTTTACGGTCACGCAGGACAATGCTTCCTACATCACCAACTCCCAGACCGTCAACAAAGACCTTGCCCGAAACTATATCAGCCAGTCTTTTCATTCCGCCCTGTCTGAGTTCCACCACATTGCCAACATCACCAATAAAGATGTTATCTCTTTTTAATCCAAGACTTTCCGCCAAATCAGCGTGTTTCTTGAGATGTTTCTGTTCGCCGTGTACGGGAATGAAAAATTCCGGCTTGACAAGATTATGAATGACTTTCAACTCTTCCTGACAGGCGTGTCCCGAAACATGAACCTCATACATGGATTCATAAACGACTTCACACCCCAGCTTGAGCAGTTCATCAATGACATTCCCCACTGTTTTTTCATTTCCGGGAATGGGATTTGCCGAAATGATGATAAAATCCCCCGTACCTAAGGCAACTTTGCGGTGTTCGGAATACGCCATGCGGGAAAGTGCCGACATAGGTTCACCTTGTGAACCTGTCGTGACCAGTACAATCTGTTCAGGGAGATATTCGTTGATGGAATCAATATCAATCACCGTACCGTCCGAAACTTCCATATACCCAAGTTCGGTAGCCACCTGTACATAGTTAAGCATACTTCTTCCCGAAAAGGCAACTTTACGCCCGTTTTCTTTGGCACAGTCTAAAATCTGCTGTATTCTGTTGACATTGGACGCAAAAGTTGCAATAATAATTCTCTTATTTTTGGCACGGATAAAGAGATTTTCAAAACTTTCCCTGACTTTGGCTTCTGTTTTGGTGAAGCCGGGTCTTTCGGCATTGGTGGAATCCGCCATCAGTGCCAGTACCCCTTCTTTACCGAGTTCGGCAAAACGGGTAAGGTCAATCACATCACCCGTTGCGGGAGTGAAGTCAATTTTGAAGTCACCTGTATGCACGATAGTTCCCGCCGGTGAGTGAATGGCTACCCCCACCGAATCAGGTATAGAGTGGTTGACATGGATTAATTCCACATTCATGCAACCCATCTTTACGATATCACCCGCATGAACCACATTGAGCTGTACAGACGATAAGAGATTGTGTTCTTTGAGTTTGTTGCCTACCAGTCCCATAGAAAGCGGTGTGCCGTATACGGGCAGACTGACATCTTTAAGCAGATAGGGTAATGCTCCGATATGGTCTTCGTGACCGTGCGTGATGATGATACCCTTGATTTTATCCACATTTTCCCGTACATAGGTAAAATCAGGCAGTACCAAATCTATTCCCAGCATTTCGCCGTCAGGAAACGCCATTCCACAGTCCAGAATGAACATATCCCCCATACATTCAAAAAGGGTGATATTCTTGCCGATTTCGTTAAGCCCCCCCAGAAACGCTATCTTGATTGACGGCTTGACGGGGTCTCTTCTGACAGACGGTTTTCTGTTATAGTTAGGATTTTTCCGCTGATAGTAAGGTTTTCTGACTGTTCTTGTTTTGTTGTAAAATTTGTTTACATTATTGCCGTTGCCGTTGGTTGTGTAAAAATTATTGTTGTTTCTTTTTCCGACGGCGGGCTTTTTTTCATTGCCGTTATTCACAAACAAACCTCCATTTATAATATGTATATGATAAAATTATCCGAAAACTTCTGTTATTCTGATTATGTTGCAAACGGTGCCAAACATAAAGCAAAGTTTTCTGTAATTTCATTTTCATTTTGAAAAGCCGAACATCAATATTTATTTAATTGTACTCTATTTACGATTTTATGTCAACTGTTTAAAAGCTGTCGATTTAAAAATCCTGACAATCTGAAAATGGCAAAAAAACTTTTATGGCTCACTTCGTTCGGAATGTCTATTCCACTTATAGCTATGACAATTAAAAGTTTTTGTCGAACTTTTTTCAAAAAGTTCGTGGGGTCAAGGGGTGAAACCCCTTGTGGGATTTTAAAGG
>CACYDZ010000379.1 GCA_902773265.1 uncultured Ruminococcus sp. | reverse complement strand
TCTTTAAAATGGTCACCGTATCCGTTCTCAGTCCTCGCATAACAACGGTCAGCCTTTTTCTGATTTCAGTAAATCTTTATTATTCACCGTGTTCGATGAAATTTTAATTTTTAACGCTGACACCAAATAAAACAGTAAAATAAAAATTGATATCCATTGCGAAGTTGACAATCCGAAATAAATCCCTCTCACTACATCTCCACGCAGAAATTCATCTGCAAAACGAATACACGCATATAAAACCAGATATATTTTCAGTAAATCTATATCATTATCTTTATTTCGTTTATCAATAATCAGAATAAGTACAAACAACAGACTTTCTGCCAGACATTCCAGTAATTGTGTGGGGATATGGGTAAAAGTCAGTCCGCCGATTTTCAGCGGAACTAACAGTAATTTTCCGTAACAGCAACCGCTAAGAAAACATCCTATTCTGCCAAAAGCATGAAACAACGGCATTGACGGAACTATCATGCGAAATACTTTTTTATGATATTCCTTATCTTTTCTGGTAAAAAAACAAAGCGTAAAAATTACACCGAACAGTCCGCCATAAAACACCAGTCCACTTTGTGGAATAAGCAACAACAGATTTTTCAGACTGAAATTACTGACAAGCCATGAAATTCGTGTCAGGGCAAATAACATCTTTGCTCCAAAAAAACCGCCCACCACACTGACAACCAACAATTTGATAAATGCTGTAAACTCAACAGAAAAGCGTTCCAGCCGAAAAAATACAAATCCCATTGCCAGAAATCCGCCAAGCAGTGCCATAACTGTGTAAGATGGCAAAACAATGTGTATATACGGATACATTATTCTACTCCTAATAATATTTTTTCTTTCATTATCATCAACAAGAAAATTCGTTTCATTTTTTTACTGACTTATTCATCGTCTAACATAACGGCATAATCTTCCAGTATACGAATAGGCGGTTTTTGTCCTATGTTATCATCACAGTCAAATACTATACATCCATCTGCACAACCTATGATATTCTCGCTGTAAATCCGGTGTAAAATTTCTGAATCCGGGTCTGATGAACCAAAGAAAATACCTGTTACTTGTTCTCCATCAAATTTCTCTTTGGATACTTTCATATTGATACAACCATAATAACAACTGTCTTCCTGATAATCAGAACAACCTAAACAACCGTGTTTGGTATAATATCGCACATCGCACCCTTTCAAACAACTATCACTGTCTGTTGCACTGACATATTTGATAGATTGAGGCCACAATGTACAGCTACAACCTTTTCCTGAAGTCAGACAACCTCCACAGCCCGGCAGTGAACATACTTTCACTTCCTCGTCATCGATTTCTACATTGTTATAGCTCGGTTTTTCACATTCTTGTTCTCCACAGCCCGTCATACAGAAAATACCAATAACAGCTACAAACAATAACATAACGATAAACATCTGCTTTTCCTTTGACAAATGATTGAGTTTTTCAAAACGCTTTTTCATTTCTATTCCTCCTTTCTTTAAAAATTTTATTGTCTGAACAGCAAAAACTCTCTGACTGAGCGGTTGAATTATTTTCTGAAATGCGTAATTTGTAATTAATAACTTACAGCTATGGAAATTAAAAGTTTTGTTCACTTTTGGAAATGTGGTGGGAGTCAGAGGGCAAAACTCCATATGCACTAAGTCAGCTTCACTTCTTGATAACCACAATGTATCCGAAAACAGCCTGCTTTTTGTCAGCATTCAAAAAGAATTATCATCTTTTAATAATTGCCCACGGAATTAATAACCAGCCTAAAAGAGTGCCTAAAAACATTCGTTTTATAAACATATCATTCCAACGAGTATAAATAATTATCTTATCTCTCCAGATAGTTTTTCCTACTGCCCAATATCCTGCCGCCATATAAACAAAAAATAAAATAATCAATTTTAATTCCCCTCCTTTCTTTTTTCTGTCTGTTTATCGCATATATTTTTAATTTCTGGTATAGGGATAAACAATTCCATTGTTTCCGCAAACAACTCTTATTTTGGAAATATCTCTATTGGAATTTTCAGGAAGATAAAACTCAACAACCGTATCAAATGTTTTTCCTGCTGAAATTGTCATATTATTGTAATCACAATAGGAAGTATCTTCCCAAATACCGTCACTGTATGCCGAAAATCCTAATGTGCCTGTATTAAAAACAAATGCTTCATCGCCTGTATTGGTAAAAGTAATATCACAGCATAAAACTATACCTAAAGCAGGGTCATTTATTATGTAAATGTCATTAAAAGTAAGCTCTTTATTTCCACTTTCAAATTCTATTTTTTCTCCCAGATAAAATTCTAAAATTTCATCGTCATCGCTGTCAGCGTCAGTACTTTTTTCAGTTGCTTCACTCTTACTTTGCGTAGCCGTATTGACTGATGTCTGGTGTGCCTGTTTTCTAAGGTTTGCCTTTGCCTGATAACCACCTAAAATAATTGCCCCCAGAATAACAAAAACCATAATTATCTTAGTTATTTTCCATGATTTTCGAGATAAATTTTTACTCATCAAATACAACAGCCATGAATTGATAATCAAAGTACCGAATACACTCATACCTGCCTCAAAAAATTTGCCTGCCACAAATTCCAGCATAATAATAATAATACTTAATTGTTTGCGTTCTTTGTCGGTAAGATTACGGTCGCTGAACAAATCAAACTTGATGTAAAGAAACGGTGAAGCCAATATTACCGAAAACAAACAACAAAATCCGCCGATAGTATCTTCAAAGATGAAAAATGACAGAAAACTCAATATGATATTCAGGAAAAATGCTTTACTAAGACCTGATTTGAACCAGTCTTTTACCGTTCTCTGTCTTTGCATTGTCGCTATCTGATTACCGTTAGCAACCGTATTGCCCTGAACACTTCCAAACGGCAGATAGTCATTATTCTGGGTCTGTGCAGAATGATTATCCTCAGACGGTGTTTCAGGTCTTACTGCTCCGCAGTGGCTACAAAAATTCCCCTCAAATGGGTGACCGCAACTGCACATCTGCTGATTCGTATTCTGTTGTTGTAAAATGTCCTCCTTTCTTTTTCCGCAACTCGGACAAAACATACCTTCAAATTCCTGTCCACAATCACATTTCATCAAAAAAACCTCCTTAAATGTTATATAATAAGGGAAATAATCCCTCATATTACGGTACTAAAGCACAAAAAAGTTCTAAAGCTGTCGATTAATTTGTTAAACTGTATAACCATTATAGCACTGTTTATGATTTCATGCGACCACTATAAGTGGTCAATTTATTGTAGAAACTTGTCAATGCTATTGAGGTATGGTATAATTCTGTTGCTTGAATATCACCGTAAAGGAGTGCAGAATTATGGGCAAAACAACCGAAAAAAATTACAGGGAGTTAAAAACTGCCGACAAGTACGAAAACGCTAAACTGAC
>CACYDZ010000378.1 GCA_902773265.1 uncultured Ruminococcus sp. | reverse complement strand
AGTGAACGAGATGTTGTCCGTCATAAGCTGGTACAGGATATCATCAGGGCTTACGAGAGAAATGTTGAGGAGGCAAGGAAAGGTAATGGAGAAAATAAGAGTAATTATCACTAATAATCAGAAAAAAGTCAAAATTCCGACAGGACTGAGAATGTTGGTAAGGCGTTGTTGTCATGCCGTATTGCAGTTGGAGGGCTTTGAGGGGATTGCAGAAATCAGTGTGACTTTTGTGGATAATAACGAAATTCATAATCTGAACAAGCAATACCGTAATAAAGACTGTGCAACAGATGTACTTTCTTTTCCTATGGGAGAAAACGGTGTGTATGATATCGACCCAAAAACCGGTGCTCAGATTCTGGGCGATGTGGTGATTTCTATGGAAAAAGCGGTTGAACAGGCACAGCGTTATGGTCATTCCTTACAGAGAGAGGTCGGTTATCTGACGGCACATTCCGTACTTCATCTTCTGGGATATGACCACATTGACAACATGGAAAGAGTACGCATGAGAGAAAAAGAAGAAAAAGTCATGTCCTTGTTGGGATTACCGGCGTCAACAAGCTATGTAAGAGAGGATTTGCTGTGAGATTTCTGAAAAGCCTGTTTTATGCTTTCAGAGGTATGGTAAGCTGTCTGTGCGACCAGAGAAATATGAGAATCCATCTGGTTGTCGGGGCATATGTACTGTACTTTTCTCAGTTTTATTCACTTAGTACAGAACAGATTTGTATTGTATGGCTGGTAATCGGAGTTGTTATGGCACTTGAACTCCTGAATACCGCTGTGGAAAAAACTTGTGATGCTATCACTCAGGAAAAATCAGAACTGATTAAAATTGCCAAAGATGCTTCCGCAGGAGCTGTACTGACAACGGCAATCGTTGCGGTGATTATCGGCGTATATTTGTTTTTCGATATGAAAACCATGTGGAACATTATTTCTTTTCTGTGTAACACTCCCGAATATCTTACGGTATTTATTTTGAGTATGCTTATCAGCAGTGTGTTCATTGTGGTGGGACCCAGAAAGTTCGTGGAACACATCAAGGAACGCACCGAACTGCGTAAGCAGCTTGATAATATGAATAATCCATAAAACAAAATTCAGATAAGTGGTATGGTCTGTTATAAAGACAGATTATATCACTTATTCAGTCTGTTCTGAAAATTTTTCTATCTGAGCGGTTGATAAATTAAGTAATTATTGTCAAAATTTGCTTACGCAAATTTTGAATTTTTATGGGGAGTTAAAGGGCGTTGCCCTTTAAAATCCCACAAGGGGCTTTGCCCCTTGCCCCCACGAACTTTTTGAAAAAAGTTCGACAAAAACTTTTAATTGTCACAGCTATAAGTTATTTTTTGTCATTAGCGATTTCCGGATTAACAATGGATTTCTATGCAATGATAAAAAATCAGGTTGACAATTCCATGAAAAAATGCTATTATTATATTGGTGTAATGTTATCCGTAAAGTGAAAGTGGAAAAACTTACGGATATGTTTTGCTTATAAAATTTACTTTTTTACATAGATAAGTAAATTCAGGATTCCGACTCGTAAAGAGAGCCGTCAGGATATATTTAGACTAAAGTTTAAACACTCCTACAAAAAAGTGTTTTTGTGGGAGAAAAGAATTGTTGAAATATTTGTTCGGGAATTATTTTGTGATAAGATTTAGATTAAGCAGTTACAACAGGAGGTAGTTCTCTTCAATTTTTTAATGAAACAAAACACCGTCTGATTATCACAGCGGTTGCACCTGCGAGTTACCAAATTACACTGACATTAGATACTTTTATCGGTTTCTACATTTTAACAAGGAGGTGCTTAGTTGATGGATTTAGTTCTTGCGATAGTGCTGATTATAGCCGTCGGAGCTGTTTCCGGAGCGGTTGCCTTTTTTATGGGTATCAATCACCGTAAAAAGACTGCCGAAGCGGAAATCGGTTCGGCAGAAGCAGAGGCACAGCGTATTGTCAATGACGCTTATAAGGAGGCAGAAGCAAAGAAAAAAGAAACTATCTTAGAGGCAAAAGAAGAAATTCATCGCCAAAGAGAAGTTTCCGAAAAAGAAATCAATGAACGCAGACGAGAAATCCAGCGTCAGGAGAGGCGTATACAGTCCAAAGAAGAAACACTGGATAAGAAAATTGACAATCTGGAGAAAAAAGAAGACAAGATTGCCAAAAAACAAAAAGCTGTCGAAAATGAATTTGCAGAGGCAGAAAGAATTAAAAACAGTCATTTGGAAGTACTGGAAAAAATTTCGGGTTATACCACCGAACAGGCAAAAGAAGAATTGCTGAAAAAACTTGACGGCGAACTTACTCATGAAAAAGCAGTCAAAATCAGAGAATATGAACAGCATCTGAAAGATGAATGTGACAAAAAAGCCCGTAATATTATCTCTATGGCAATTCAGCGTTGTGCGTCTGACCATGTGGCAGAAGCAACTGTATCCGTTGTCCAGTTGCCGAATGACGAGATGAAAGGGCGGATTATCGGCAGAGAGGGAAGAAATATCCGTTCCATAGAAAATATTACAGGCGTAGATTTGATTATTGACGATACCCCTGAAGCCATTACCATTTCCTGTTTTGAACCTGTCCGGCGAGAGGTTGCCAAAGTCACAATTGAAAAATTGATTGCTGACGGTCGTATACACCCCGCCAAAATCGAAGAAATGTTTGAAAAAGCTAAACGGGAAGTAGAAATGACAATCCGTCAGGAGGGAGAAAGAACAATTATCGAAACAGGCGTTAATGGTATTCACCCTGAAATTATCAAATTATTAGGTCGTCTGAAATACCGTACCAGTTACGGACAGAATGTGCTGAAACATTCTATCGAAGTCAGTCATCTTGCCGGTATGATTGCTCAGGAATTGGGACTGAACCCGTCTGTTGCCAAGCGTGCGGGATTATTGCACGACATCGGTAAAGCTCTTGACCATGAAGTTGAGGGGTCACATATTGAATTGGGTGTGGAAGTTGCCAAACGCTACAAGGAAAGTGAAGCCGTTATACACGCTATTGCCGCTCATCACGGCGATATCGAAGCAAAAACAGTTGTTGCCTGTATTGTACAGGCGGCAGATGCGATTTCGGCGGCAAGACCCGGTGCAAGGCGTGAAAATCTCGAAAATTATATCAAGCGTCTGCAAAAACTTGAAGAAGTGGCTATGTCTTTTGAGGGTGTAGAGGCTTCCTATGCTATTCAGGCAGGACGGGAAATACGCATTATGGTCAAGCCTGAAATCATTGACGATGACAAAATGGTTCTGCTTGCCAAAGAAATCTGTGATAAAATCGAAAAAGAACTGGAATATCCCGGACAAATCAAAGTCAACATGATAAGGGAAAGTCGGGCAGTACAGTTTGCCAAATAACCATTTTCGGGGAGAAAAAGTTCCGCTTTTCTCCCCATTTTCATTTTCAACGAAAGGTGTGTCAAAATATGAGTATCCGTCTGCAAAAAGGGCAAAAAGTCAATTTAAAGAAAAACAAAAGCAATCTTGGGGAAATTCTGATTAACCTCAACTGGAATGCCAGAGCGAATAAACAGGGATTTTTCAAAGCGATTTTCAGTAATGAAAAGCCGATTGATTTGGATTTAGGGTGTCTGTATGAAATGAAAGACGGTAAAAAGGGCTGTATACAAGCGTTGGGAAAACATTTTGGCAGTATGGAAAAATATCCGTATATTCTTCTTGACGGCGATGACAGAACAGGCAATATAGCAACAGGTGAAAATCTGCGGATTAACGGCAATCAGATTTCCCAATTCAAAAGAATACTGGTCTACACTTTTATTTATGACGGTATTGCCAACTGGAAGCGTGCTGATGGCATTGTCACCATCAAATATCCCAACGCTGAAGATTTAGTGATTAAAATGGATATTTATGATACGACAAAAAAAATGTGTGCGTTGGCAATGTTTGAAAATATTGACGATACTACTTTCAGTGTAGAAAAAATTGTCGGTTTCTATACAGGTCATCAGAGTATGGACAGAGATTTTCATTGGGGTATGACATGGAGAAGTGCCAGAAAAGATTGACTTTCTGACAAAGAGCCATACCATTTTTTTACTGCGTTTTCTGACAAAATCATTGACATTACTGAAATTATCAGATATAATGATTATATCTTGATTATATGAGTGATTAACTGATTTTTTGAAAAAGGTGGAAATTGTATGGATATCATAGGAGAAAACATTCCGATTTTTGCAAGGATTGCTGAAGGTATCAAAGACCATATTCTTATGGGCGATATCAAAGAGGAAGAACAGGTTCCCTCAACAACCTATATTTCCAAAGAATACAACATCAATATTGCTACCGTCAACAAAGCGGTCAATCTGTTGGTGTATGAGGGAATTGTCTACAAAAAACGGGGTATCGGTATGTTTGTCAGAGAAGGAGCAACAGAAAAACTCATTGAGGAACGCCGTAAAACTTTTAAAGACAGATATGTCAAAGCCTTACTTACCGAAGCCAAACGCTTACGCTATTCCGCTGAAGAATTACAACAGATGGTTGTGGAAATTTATCAGGCTGACAATAATAAATAACTAAGGTATATATTTTCAACGCAGTGAAAAATCTTTAAAGATTTTCACTGCGTTTTATTGATTACTTTTAAAATTTGTTCTAGAATTGCTTGATTATGGATTGTAATAAAAAAATAAAGTGCTATAATAAAAACAGCCAATCAAGTTTTATCAATATGGAGTGATAGTCAATGAAAAAAACAGGATTTATCGGAGCAGGAAATATGGCAACCGCTATCATCAACGGTATGATTGCCAATAATGTTGCCACAACAGAAGATATTTATGTCTTTGACCTTGACAAAGATAAACTTTCTGTCATGGAGAAAAAAGGCGTACAGGTTTGCGACAGTGCCAATGCTGTTGTAGAAAACAGTCATTTTGTTGTACTGGCAGTCAAACCACAGAATTATGCACAGGTACTTTCACAAATCAAAACTTCTGTTTCAGAAAATACCGTCATTATCTCCATTGCGGCAGGAATTTCCATTCACTATGTTCTTTCCTCTCTGGAAAAAAACTGTCCTTGCGTAAGAGTTATGCCCAATACACCATTGTTACTCGGCTGTGGTGCAACGGCATTATGTCCCTCTGAAAATATCAGCGATGACGATTTTTCCAGTGTAAAGAAAATTTTCGGAAGTTCAGGAATATGTACTGTTCTGCCTGAAAATCAGATGAACACGGTTATTTCTGTCAACGGAAGCAGTCCTGCCTATATCTATCTTTTCGCCAAAGCTATGCTTGACTATGCCAAAGAATCAGATATAGACGAAACTACTGCTTTATCACTCATTTGTGCCACACTCAAAGGCAGTGCCGAAATGATATTACGCTCAGGCGACAGTCTTGACACATTAATTAAGAAAGTTTCTTCTCCGGGCGGAACAACATTAGCCGCTCTTGATGTTCTGGATAAAGGCGGATTTTATCAGAATATCAAAAACGCTATGCAAGCCTGCACTAACCGTGCGGAAGAACTCGGCAAATGAGTTGCTCTTGACAAAATTTTCAAGGTTTACTCTATTGAGATTATTTATCAAAGTGTCGGCGGTGAAACTTAAAAGTTTTTTGTCCACTTTTTTTCAAAAAAGTGGCGGTTTCCAAAGGCGGAGCCTTTGGGCGGGATTTTAAAGGGTGGCAACCCTTTAATCGGCTAAATATTCAGACAAAATTTGCGTACGCAAATTTTGGATTTT
>CACYDZ010000377.1 GCA_902773265.1 uncultured Ruminococcus sp. | reverse complement strand
AATATAGTACTATGTTTTTTAGCAAAATGCGTGACTTTACCTAAGATTATGCTATAATGATAAAAAGCGTTTATGGGGACGAGGGACATCGTGGCAGACGAACTCTCCGGCATGAAATTTACAGGCAGAACAGTTATCAAGGGGGCTTTGAAATGATTTATACGGTAACACTTAATCCGTCAATAGATTATGTGGTAAGGCTTGATAAACTTGTGGACGGAATTACCAACCGAACCATAAGTGAAGAATACTACTTCGGAGGTAAAGGTATCAATGTTTCCTGTGTATTGGCAGAACTTGATATTGAAAGTACCGCTTATGGTTTTATTGCAGGTTTTACGGGAGAGGCAATAGAGAACAGAATCCAAAATGACAAGATTATCACAGACTTTATCAGACTTGACAGCGGAATTTCACGCATTAACATAAAAATCAAGGCTGAACAGGAAACAGAAATCAATGGTCAGGGACCTCATATCGGAGAACAGGAACTGGAAAGATTGCTCCGGAAACTTGACAAACTGGAAGATGGAGATACGCTGGTACTTGCAGGAAGTATTCCAAGTTCCATGCCCAACGATGTATACGAAAGAATGATGGGAAGAATCAGGCATAAAAAAGTACGCATTGTGGTTGATGCCACAAGGAAGTTGTTGTTGAATTCTTTAAAATATAAGCCGTTTCTTATCAAACCGAACTGTCAGGAACTGTCTGAAATATTTGAAACGGAAGTAAGAAGCGAAGACGATATTGAAAAATATGCCAAAGAGTTACAGGAGATGGGTGCCTGTAATGTACTTGTGTCATTAGGCAACAAGGGTGCAATGCTGATTGACGAAACAGGGAAGAAACACAAGGCAGGTGTATTAAAGGAAAAGGTAATTAATACTGTCGGTTCAGGAGATTCTATGGTAGCGGGCTTTATTGCCGGATATGAGAAAGAGTACAGCTACGCTTACGCATTAAAATTAGGCAGTGTCTGTGGTAACGCAACAGCGTTTTTAAGCGGACTTGCCACAAAAGCCAAGATAAATGAGTTGTTGGAAAAATTTAATTGAGTACGATGGCAATAAAAAATTCTGCCTACCTTTTTCAAAAAAAGTAGGCAGGGCAGGAAAGTTAGCTCACTGATACTGTACAAGCTGATATACTTGAACGAGAAGTTCCTGATTATAAGTGTTAGCGTAAGTAGCAAAAATACATCACAAAGTTTAAGCGTTATGAACGGCTGGTATTCATATTCATAGAACTTGTATTTCCCATACCCATAGCAAGAGCGGAACTCATGGTCTTATATATCTTGATAGTGGGAGCAAGCCATACCTGACCCTTTCCACGATAGACATTGACAAGACCTTCACCGCTGACAGCAGAACCTATCAAAGTCTTGGCACTTCTTTCAACAGTAAACTGCAACTCACTGGAACGCAATACCGCAAAATTGCCGTCAACTTTAAGCGTATCACCATTAAGTTCGATGATATCGATTTCCGACATAGGTACAGGAGATTCAAGAACAATCAATCCGGGACCTGTGAGTTGTTGTTGAAAAAGTCCTTCACCGCCGGCAACGGCTGACGAAAACGACCGTTGTGATACAGCTTTCATTCTTACCGTACCCTGAGCACAGTAAAACATACCGTCATCAATGATAATAGACTCATTGTTAGCCAGTTCCAATACAAGAAAATGTTTGAAAGAAGGTTCCAATACCAATAATCCTGTACCTGTATATTCAGGCTGAGCCATCTGTTCACCTGTTACCGCACCACGCACAAGTCTGCCTAACGCATTTCCCACAGTAACACCGCTGACCATCTGGATATCGCCCTGAAAATAACTCATCGCACCTTTTTCAATAGTCACCTTGTCGTTATTCAGATACAAAGCAATCTGTCTGGCACGGATATGTTGTTTTTCCATGAAGTACACCTGTTGTGCCATATAGGTATTGGTCAGACCGTCCAATCTTTCATATTCAAGAATTTCCACTCTCAGACCGCCACATTCAAAATCTTCCAGAACTCTGACATTTTCTCTTGTTCCGATTGCATTTCTCCGCATAAAATAACCTCCATGTTATATTTTTGTATATTCAGGATTGCAGGTAATTATTATTGTCAAAATCTGCTTATGCAGATTTTGTTTTGATTTTTTAGCCGGTTAAAGGGCGTTGCCCTTTAAAATCCCACAAGGGGCTGCCGCCCCTTGACCCTGCCCACTTTTTGAAAAAAGTGGACAAAAACTTT
>CACYDZ010000376.1 GCA_902773265.1 uncultured Ruminococcus sp. | reverse complement strand
GTCTTTATGACAACCTGACATAAGCAGTGTAGTCGATGCCAGAACAACCATACAAGCTGTTAATAAAGCCGTTTTTTTCATCGTGTAATAATCCTCCATAATCTTCATTAATGAAAAAGTCTGTAACTTATCAAGATACAGTGTACAATGTACATAATACATTAAATCTGAAAAAATATCAAGGGTTATTTGCAAATTTTATCTGTAAAAATTATATAAACAGAGAATTAACAGAATTTAACCATAATTTCCCTAAAGCTGTCAGAAAAAGTCGGCAGGTATTTGCAGAGCAAAAATATTATCTTTTTGTAAAAAATAAAATCTCATGTTGACAAGCGATAGAATATTTAGTAAAATCATATTAAATAACGGAGGTGTTTTTTATGAACGGAGGTTTCAACCCGAACAATCCGCAAGGCGGATTTGACCCCAATCAGCAATATAGAGATAACCCTGAAAGTAACAACAATAATATGGCAGGCAACAATTACGGACAGAATATCACCGACAGAATAGGACAGGTAACAGACTTTATCAATGATATGGCAGACGGCAGACGAAACCGTCATCAGCAACAGCAGGATAACTACTATAATGACCAGCCTTTGAATAATGTTTTTGCCGACGACCCGAACGAAGCCATCGTAAAGAAAGCCTTTGCGATGGGTGTTATCAGTCTGGTGCTTTCGGTAGTAGGAATTGTTGTATTCTGGATATCGCTTATGGCAAAGGATACTAATGTTGTAGGTATGGCAATTTCTATGGTATTTACCATAGCGGGATTTGTGACAGGCATTATTGCTATTGTCAATTCTTCAAAATACAACAAACTCTGTCGCAGTATGGAACTGATAAACAGTGTAAACAAGAAGAAAAATCAGAGAGCATTAGTGCTGGCAATTTTAGGTGTTGTTTTTTCCAGTTTGTCTATTGTTTCGTGTACAGCTTGTGGAGGCTGTGCAGGTTGTCTGGCTTGTATAGGAATAGCAAATATGTGACAGAATTTTATCAAAAGCAGAAAAAAGGGGCAATGTGTAATATTACACATTGCTTTTTTTGAAAAGAGGATAAAGAACATATGTTCAAAACGATAGGAAATACAGGTATTCCGATACCTGTTTACGGGATTATGACAGGACTGGGAATACTTGCGAGTATTATCATGCTGACAAAGACACACCGTACACGCAGAATTTCAGAAACGATAGAATACGGATATATAGGTTTCTGGGCGGGTGTAGGAGCTTTTTTCACGGCACATATTTTTTTTGCCATAGCACAGTACCGAAAAATCGTTTATGTCATTACCCATTTAGAGGAGATATTTTCGGATATAAAGAGTTTTGCGATAGCGATGGGAGATATATTTGGTGGAATGGTGTTTTACGGAGGACTTGTGGGAGCGTGTATAGGGGGATATATTTATCTGAAAAGGAATAGTCTTGATATAAAGGAATATGCAGATACGATAGTACCGTGTATACCGTTGTTTCACACATTCGGGCGGATAGGTTGTTTTCTGACAGGTTGTTGTTACGGCAAAGAGAGCGATTTTGGGTTTATCTATCGACATTCCATAGTAGAACAGGCGAACGGTGTAAGGCGGTTTCCTGTACAGCTTTTAGAATCAGCGGAAAATATAGTGATATGTATGATACTGCTTATTTTACTGTACAGATGCCGAAATATGCCTCACGGGATACTGTTATGGGTTTATGGAATACTATATTCACCACTGCGGTTTGGCAATGAATTTTTGCGGGGAGATATTCAGGAGAGAGGATATTTTGGCATATTATCCACATCACAGTGGATAAGTATAGTTGTGTTTGGAATATCGTTGTTTATGATATTGCGAACATTCAAAAGGCGGAGGGTATAATGTCAAAATTTGCTTACGCAAATTTTGTTTGAGTTTTCAGCCGATTAAAGGGCGTTGCCCTTTAAAATCCTATCAGGGGCGTTGCCCCTGAACCCCACGAACTTTTTAAAAAAAGTTCGACAAAAACTTT
>CACYDZ010000375.1 GCA_902773265.1 uncultured Ruminococcus sp. | reverse complement strand
GAGAAACTAGTTCAGTATGGAATGATAGGAGGCCTACTGTGTTTCGATAACGGAGGAATGCTTGACTTGCTTCCGCAGGCTATTAGCTACTTTTCGGATAAAGAAGAAGCGTTAAAAAAACAAAATGAGTCAAATAAACGAAATACTGGAAGTGTCTACAATAATTATGGGAATATGATTTTTGGAGATGTTTCAAATTCCCAACTTTCTGTAGACAATTCAATAAATGAACTATCACGCGCTGTCGATGAGATGGGTGGCGAAGATGCAACTGCGCTGCATGAGACTCTCGATGAAATCAAAGAGCTGATTGAAAATATTGAATCTAGTCGTTCTATTCCAAAACGAAAGCGTCTTGCGCAAAAAATCACAGATCATGCATCTAAGCATGGATGGTTTTATGGTGCAGTGCTCCAACTTCTAGGGACAGCTGCATTTAACCTGATTGGAAACCAGTAAGATTTTTTTGACCCAAAAAAGTAGAGGCATGTATTGTTCATGCAAAATGAAGGCTATGTTTACAGGGGAAACCATTAGGGAAAGGCATAACTTGCACTACATCGGTGATGTAATGGCTTACTAAAGCGGCGAATGGACCATGATGGACCAGGCAGAGAGGGTTTGACAATGAGAATGAGGTTTATTTCAGCTATTCTAATGCTATATCTTGTAATATCATTAATGGGATGCGGAAAAAAAGAGTCGGATATGTTAAGTGTTTCAACAGAGACAGCTACAACGATAGATTCTGCTTCGACACTTGAATCTATCGACAATAGCGCATCAAGCCGCGAACCAGATGCCGCTTTAACTGTTACGCAAAATAGTAACGTCGAAAATGATTCCGAGGATGAAACATCGAGTGATTCAAGTCAAGAAGAGGCTATTTCTTCCGAGAAAGATATTGATGACGAAGAAGAGAGGATTCGTGATGAACAGTTAAACTCCTTCTCTATGATGTATTATCTGGCAATCACTGCCGAGGAAATCCGCACGTCAAAAGATAATCGACTTATTTTGGATGACATCTATACATCCCTGTTAAATGATATTAATCCCGGTGCGGTAGACGAAATAACTCAGGATCACCTTAAAAACTTACGGGACATTATCAAGGCATATAGAAATATCTCTGTAAAAAGAGATCGACTGCAATACATTTATAATCAGGACAAAGCAGCTGCCATGAGAAACGCTGTTCCCAACCCCATAGCCATACTTTCAATGACAAATTCACTCGACTGGAAGAGATTAGCAGTAAGTGCTGTTTATGCCGTAGTTGATTCCTATACCAGTTATAAAAATGCCAGCGAAAATGCTGACAAAACATTTTTGATGAGTGGATGGGAACTTGATGACGAAGAAGTTGAAACCGTTCAAAAAAACCGAGACCGCGCATTCGACTACATGGTCGATATGGTTCAGGAATATAACCTGGATGGGATGAAAACACTCAATGAAAGGGCTATCGAGAAGTTTGCAGAGATTTGTGCTATAGAATCTGTACCAGAACGTATCAGCCGTCTTCGATCCGAGGAAGAGACATATAGCTTGCTGGGCAATTATTGGCTGGAACTCGCAGATTGCTATTTTCAATCAGATCAATTCGAAAAGTGTCTTGAGTGCATTGACAGATATAATGATCTGGCCACGGGAATATTCCGGAAAGATTACAACTATGTGCAGATTCTTCCGAAAGCTATCGTAGCCGCGCAGAATACCTATTCTGGAAGCAAATATATCTCAACCACAAAAGATTTTGCGGATGCTATCGTCAAGAACACATCGACAGAGGAATGGTCGACAAGATATTTTGCTGCACAAGTATATCTTGATTTATACGCAAAGACAAAGGATCAGTCCTATCTGATGTCTTCGTATAAGATTGCTCATGACAATGTCACAATTCTGCTTAAGGGACAAAGAGATTTGAATACTACATATCTGGCAGATGTTCAGAAAGTGGTTGCGGAAGAGCCGGATTATACATATCTTACAGCGGAAGAAAAAAAGAAAAAAGAGACTGAATTCAAGAAAGAAAAAGACAGGGTAAAGGCATATAACGAAGAACTCAAAAAAGCCAGAGTAACAGAGCTGCCCTCTTTATATGAACCATTGGTCCTAAACTGCGAATTGTTGTTTGCTCTTTCCGATGAACTTAATATTAGTGATGCTGAGAAAACGGAAATAGAAGCAATCTTGAAAACTGAGTCAAATGGGACATTTATAACAAAACCTATAAATGATGCATTTTCTTTCTCTAATTTAGAGGATAACTATTCTATTAGTTTTGACAAAGACGATATCGGCATACCTGCTGAGTTGTTAACAGCTGGTTCCAAAGTTACTGTCACCGTGACGGAAGGCGGAAATAAAGAGACGTTTGATGATTGTATTATTCAAAAGGTAGTTCGGAAGGGTGACTCTATAGATAGCTTTACAGCATATTATAAAAGCAAATCTCTAAGAAGGTACGAATGGACTGCAGACTCTAAGGTCGATATTACCATTCTGTACACTGATGCTGGCAACAGAACTGTCACATTCAGTTTTAAAGTGACTGAATATCAGGAGCACTGGTATGGTGACAAAGTGGAATTCGGTGAGATATGAGAAGAAAATTCCTGATATTTGTTATGTTAGTCTTCCTGTTATGCTTGTGCAGCTGCTCCAGGAAAGGCGCGTCTTCCAAATTTGAAATACAATTTATTGATGTTGGTCAGGGTGATTCTGCCCTGGTCGAATGTGATGGCCATTATATGTTGATTGATGGTGGAGACACAACAGCTGGTGATGCTGTATATAATGTGTTGGAAGAAAAAGGCGTACAGCACCTTGATATTCTAGCTATTTCGCACCTTCATCAAGATCATATTGGAGGCCTTCCCAAGGCGTTATCATATGCATCTAAAATTGATTTGGTTATTTCAAATTCGAAAGAGAGCAATTCAGCAGCATTCAACAAACTGGAAAATACTTTGACTATCAATAAAGCTCCAATCAAGATTCCGCGAATAGGACAAAAATATAAATTGGGAAGTGCTGAAGTCGAAGTGATTGATGTTGCTGCAGAGGAGGAAAACGATTCACTTGTGCTACTAATCACCTATGGAAAGACAAGGTTTATGTTTACCGGAGATATTGAACAAAACGCGCAGCGAAGAATTCAGTCCCAATATGATGATGGCTCTGGAAAACCATTTAAAATTGACTTGATTAAAATTCCTCATCACGGTTCATCATTTCAAGGTTCACGTAGCACAGAGTCAGGTGTACTTATACACTTTATAGAAGTATTTAGTCCTGACTATGCAATTATCTCAGTTGGTAAAAATAATAAATACGGTCATCCTTCTGAGGGAACTCTCAAAGAATTGGAACAGAGTGATGCAAAGATTTTTCGTACAGACCAAAATGGAAATATTGTTGTGAAATCCAATGGCAAAACTATTTCCGTAAAGAGTC
>CACYDZ010000374.1 GCA_902773265.1 uncultured Ruminococcus sp. | reverse complement strand
GTTTTTGTCGAACTTTTTTCAAAAAGTTCGTGGGGTCAAGGGGTGAAACCCCTTGTGGGATTTTTAAGGGCAAAGCCCTTAAACTCCTCTTGAAAATTCAAAATTTGCGTAAGCAAATTTTGTCTGATAAATTACACAAAATATAAATTGTAATTTTATGGCAGTCTACAAAGTTGAAATTTCTGTAAAAATATTGGCAGATTGCCTTGACAAATTCATATGTCTGTAGTATGATGATTTTAATATATGAGCATATGTTCATATATTAAAATCATCAGGAGGGATTTTTATGGCTGAACAAATATTTATACTGGATAATTTAGATTGTCCTCACTGTGCGTCTAAAATTGAACAGAAAATTAATACACTCCCCGAAATTGAAAGTGCTGTCTTTACCTTTGCTACTAAGAAACTATCCGTAAAAAGTGAACATTCTTCTGATATGCTTTTGAGTTTGTTGCAACAAACTTGTGACAGCATAGAAGACGGTGTTACTGTCAGGAAAGAAAAACATATCCACCACCATGACCATCACCACGAAAAACATGATATCCAAAAAGAAAGTCTGTTTATTGCAACAGGTATGGTTATATTTGGTATAGCGATTGCACTGGAACATCTTTTTCTTCCCGACAACAAAATTGCCTACATAATAACTTATATCGTTGCTTATCTGATATTGGGCGGTGAAGTCTTAATCCATTCTGTAAAGAATATCGCAAAAGGTCAGTTTCTGGACGAGAATTTCCTGATGAGTATTGCCACACTGGGTGCTTTTGCCATACAGGAATTTCCTGAAGCTGTCGGAGTGATGTTGTTTTTCCGTATAGGGGAACTTTTTCAGGAAATTGCTGTGGAAAAAAGTCGTAGTCAGATTATGAGTGCCGTAGATTTACGCCCTGAAAATGTCAATCTTGTCAAAGGTGATACTGTGACAAGTGTATCTGCCGAAAGTATTCAGGTCGGTGATATTTTACTGGTCAGGGCAGGTGACAGAATACCGCTTGATGCTACTGTTATCGAAGGTACAAGTCAGATTGATACTTCTGCTGTAACAGGCGAAAGTATGCCCGTTACAGTCAGTGAGGGGAAAAGTGTACTTTCAGGTTGTATTAATCAGAGTGCTGTTATCAAAATTCGTGTGGATAAAGTTCTCAGAGAATCTATGGTAACCAAAATTCTTCATTCTGTGGAAAATGCGGTGGCAAGCAAACCTAAGATTGATAATTTTATCACCCGGTTTTCACGGATTTACACCCCTATCGTTGTAGGGATTGCCCTTGTTACTGCTACGGTCATTCCGTTGCTTACCGACAGGAATTTTAGTAAATGGATATATACTGCATTAAGTTTTCTGGTTATGAGTTGTCCGTGTGCATTGGTATTGAGTGTACCGTTGGCGTTCTTCTGTGGAATAGGAGCAAGTTCACACTTTGGTATTCTTTTCAAAGGCGGAATTGCGATGGAAGTGCTTTCAAAAATCAGATGTGTCGTCACTGATAAGACAGGAACCGTGACAAAGGGCATTTTTGAAGTGCAGAAAATTATCCCCGACAACACGATATCGCAAAATCAATTATTACAGCTTTGTGCGTCTTGTGAACAATATTCTACTCACCCTGTTGCTGTGAGCATTGTCAATTATGCAAAGAAAAATCATCTTTCACTTTTTGAAACCGAAAATGTGGAAGAAATCAGTGGTATGGGAATTAAAGCCGTCATCAATCATAAAGCTGTCATTTGTGGTAATCTGAAATTGATGCAAAAATTTCAGATTGACATTCCAAAACAATATACAGATACTATGGGTACAAAGGTACTGGTTGTTATAGGCGGAAACTACAGTGGTTATATTCTGCTTGCCGATACTGTCAAGGAAAATGCGGAAACTACTTTTACTATGCTGAAAAAACAAAATATCTTTACCGCATTGCTTACCGGCGATGAGGAGAAAAATGCTGAAGCGGTTGCCAAAGTGATAGGTGCTGATGAGTGTTATGCAAAGTTGTTGCCACAAGAAAAACTGGAAAAACTGAAAGCTATCCGTCAGCAACATGGCAGTGTAATGTTTGTGGGAGATGGTATCAATGACGCACCTGTTTTAGCAGGGGCAGATGTCGGAGGTGCTATGGGAAGCGGTTCTGATTCAGCGATAGAAGTGGCTGATGTGGTCTTTATGAATAATGATATGCTTTCCATCGCCAAATCCATCGAAATTTCCAGAAAAACCAATTCGATTGCTGTTATCAATGTTGTATTTGCGATTGTCATTAAGGTTATTGTCATGATTTTAGGCGTAACAGGTATTTATGCGAATATGTGGCTGGCTGTCTTTGCCGATACAGGGGTTGCCGTACTGTGTATTCTCAATTCTGTCAGAATTTTGTGGCAGTACCGAAAAAGAAACTAAAAATATTCGTCACCAACTTTCCGAAAGTCAATATTATGTAGTATAGTCCTTTGGAAAGGAGGAAACAGAGTATGTGTATGAACAATATGTTTGGAAATAACAGTTGTTGCTGGATTATTGTACTCATTCTGCTTTTCGCTTGCTGTGGAAACAATTCAGACAATAACGGTTGTGGTTGCGGTTGCTAATCGCTCCAAAATAAAGGAATGTTAATAAAAAAAACCGTCTGTAATTTATCTTACAGGCGGTTTTTAGTCATTCAATGGATTGCCTCACTAAGTGTTGGCGGTGACAATGAAAAGTTTTTGTTCACTTTTTTCAAAAAGTGGGCAGGGTCAAGGGGCGGCAGCCCCTTGTGGGATTTTAAAGGGCAAAGCCCTTTAATCGGCTAAAAAAT
>CACYDZ010000373.1 GCA_902773265.1 uncultured Ruminococcus sp. | reverse complement strand
TTGTTATAAAGGGGGTAATCTTTTTAGCATAATATTGGAAAATAGATGTAGATTGTTGACGAAATGAAGAATGATGTATTATAATTTGACAGGTATTGTTACCATATGGTAAACAAGAATACAGATATGTTACAGTAAGAAAACGAGGAAATATTTTGAATAGTAATAGTCATCAGAAAATAACAGTTATGCACATTGTAGAATGTGCAGGTGGTGTAGACAGATATTTGAAAAGTTTTCTGAAATATCTTGACCGTGAACAATTTAATACCATTCTTGTCTGTTCACAGCTGTACAAAACAGAGGAGTTCAGTTTTTGTACAGAGATTGTCGAGCAGGTACAGATGTCGCACAATCTTAATTTAAGACAGGACAGGAAAAGTATTGTTGCTTTACGGAAACTGATTAAACACTATTCACCGGATATTGTCTATACGCACTCCAGCAAGGCAGGAGCATTGGGCAGACTGGCGAATATCGGCATAAAAAACAAATGCGTGTATAATCCGCACGGCTGGGCATTCAATATGCAGGTTGGCAGAAGAAAGCAGATTTTCTATCAGTTTGCCGAAAAATTAATGGCGTCATTTTGTGACAATATCATCTGTATATCGCAGTCTGAGAAACAATCCGCACTGAAACATAAAATCTGTAAAGCGGAAAAACTTCATGTTATTTTCAACGGCATAGATATTACCGCTTACGAAAAACACATCACAGAAAATGTCGTTACAAGAGAACATCTTCACATAGAAAAGAATGCGTTTGTTGTGGGGACAGTGGGACGGTTATGCCGACAAAAATCTCCTGATACTTTTATCAGAATGGCATATGAGGTAATCAGGAAAATCCCACAGGCATATTTTCTGATGGTAGGTAATGGAGAGATGGAAGAAGAAGTGCTTTCCTATGCCGAACAGAACGGGTTTGCCGACAGACTGTATATCACAGGCTGGGTAGACAATCCTACCGATTATATCAGGTTATTTGATGTTGCGACATTACTTAGCCGTTGGGAGGGTTTCGGACTGGTTATTCCCGAGTATATGCTATGTGAGAAACCCATCATCGCCACAGAAGTTGATGCTATTCCCAATATCATACATGACCACGAAAATGGCATACTCATTCCGATGAACGACTGGCACAGTGCCGGAGAGGCGGTCTGTGAACTTTATGAGAATGACAGCTTATATCAGAAATTAGTTGCACAAGGGTTAAAAGATGTTCATGAAAAATACGATGTCAGGCGTGTAGCCAAAGAACATGAACAGATATTTTCAAATCTGATGAAATGAGAGGAAAACGGTATTGAAGAAATTAGGCATAGTATCCTGTTATTTTCAGCCCAATTACGGCAGTATGTTGCAGGCATACGCCACACAGATGGCACTGGATAAACTGGGATATGATAATGAAACCATCTGTATTGACGGTTTCAGCGGTGAAATCAAGAAGGCAAAAATCAGATATTTTGTCAAAGCAAGTCTGACCTCAAAAATTCTGCTGACGAAGATGGGACGGGCAAAAGATACAGTAGTCAGAAAAATCTCCCGAAATGAATATACTCAAAAGACCGCAATTCGTAATGAATGTTTCAAGGTATTCAGCCGAAAGTATTTCCGTTTATCAGGCAATTACCCGTCAAAAGCGGTACTTGGTGAGGAATGTAAGAAAAACTATTCAGCGGTATTGGTAGGAAGTGACCAGTTATGGTTACCAGGAAATATTGCGGCAGATTATTATACATTGAATTTTGTTCCCGAAAAGGTCAATACGATTGCCTATGCCACAAGTTTCGGACAGTCCGCATTACCCAAAGACAGTTCCAGACTGGCAAAAGTTTTCCTGCAAAAAATAAAACACCTTTCAGTCAGGGAAGAATCAGGACAAGAACTGATAAAAGACCTTACAGGAAGAAAAGTTCCCGTTGTTTGTGACCCTACATTGCTTTTTACAGGAGAAGAATGGTTATCCATTCAGCAGACAGACCCTATTGAACAAGGAGATTACATTTTCTGTTATTTTCTGGGGACAAACCTTTTGCACAGAGATTTCGTCAGAAGACTGAAAGCGGAAACAGGGTATCGGGTTATCATTTTGCCTCACATTGATGAATATGTGAAAGCAGATGAAGAATGTTCAGACAAGCAGCTTTACGAGATTGACCCGTCAGCATTTCTGAATTTAATACGG
>CACYDZ010000372.1 GCA_902773265.1 uncultured Ruminococcus sp. | reverse complement strand
GGTCGCTGTACAGAAGAATATTTGTTGTACACCACTGAACATCATTTTCAGACCTTACGGTTTTACCGCACCTTTTCGGGAGGTTAAGGGCGTTGCCCTTAACAATCCCATCAGGGGCGTTGCCCCTGAACCCCACAAACTTTTTGAAAAAAGTTTGACAAAAACTTTTTCGGCTCACTTCGTTCGGGGTGATTATCAAAATGTCGGCTATGACAATGAAAAGTTTTTTGCCCACTTTTTTTCAAAAAAGTGGGCGGGGTTAAGGGGCGGCAGCCCCTTAGCAGGATTTTTAAGGACGGCAGTCCTTAAAAAAGGAAAATTTGCTTGTAATGATTTGTATAATATGTTAAAATAAATAGCGATGGTTATGAAATGACCGTCAGAAAAGAATACAAACAGACAAGGTGAGTTTTTATGAAAAGCTGGATAAACCAATCTATGATTTATCACATTTACCCGTTAGGATTCTGCGGTTGTCCCGAATACAATGACGGTGTGCAAAGTTACCGTCTGGATAAGGTGATTGACTGGATACCGCATTTAAAAGAACTGAATATCAATGCGGTCTACTTCGGGCCTGTTTTTGAGTCGACAAAACACGGCTACGATACAAAAGATTATTATAAAATAGATGTCAGATTAGGGGATAACAAGTCGTTTAAAAAGATATGTGACACTTTACACGCTAACGGAATTAAAATTATTTTAGACGGTGTATTCAATCATGTCGGCAGAGATTTTTGGGCGTTCAAAGATGTTCAGCAGAATAAACAGGGTTCGATGTATTGCGGTTGGTTTCACAATCTGAATTTTGGCGGTCAAAGTCCGATGGGCGACCCGTTCTGGTATGAGGGCTGGGGCGGTTATTATGACCTTGTAAAGCTGAATTTACAAAATTCCGATGTTGTGGAACATTTGTTAGGGGCAGTAGGATTGTGGATAGATGAGTTTGGCATTGACGGATTAAGACTTGATGCTGCGGATTGTGTAGATATGAACTTTTTCAGGCAGTTAAAGGACTTCTGCCGTAAGAAAAGACCTGACTTCTGGTTGATGGGAGAGATTATACACGGCGATTATACCCGATGGGCAAACGGAGATATGCTGGATTCCGTAACCAATTACGAATGTTATAAGGGCATTTACTCTTCCCACAACGACCATAATTATTTTGAGATTGCTCATTCCCTGCAAAGACAGTTTTCACAAGGGGGGATTTATGCTGACTTATGTCTGTACAGTTTTCTGGATAACCACGATGTAGACAGAATAGCCAGTCATCTCAAAGACAAGAACCATCTTAAAAATGTATATACGATAATGTACGGTATGCCGGGAGTACCGTCAATCTATTACGGCAGTGAGTGGGGCATTGAGGCGAGAAGAACAAGAAACGATGACAGACCTCTGCGTCCTGAACTCAATTTAGGGAAAATTCCGAATGCAAATGAGGAACTGAACCGTTATATCGGTAAGCTGGGAAAAATCAGAAAATCGCTTGAAGCATTGCAGTTCGGTAATTTTAAGAATGAGTATATCCGAAACGAACAGCTTGTATTTTCGAGGTCATATCATGGTCAGACGGTTTATATTGCGTTGAACCTCAGTGTCAATGATAATGAAGTCGGATTTAATGCACAAGGTAATTTCAGCAAGCTGACAGATGTTCTTACAGGAAGAATTTTTGACAATACGGGCTATGTGCGTATTCCGATAGAGGGTTATGGGGCAAGGATACTTGTCATGAACAACGGGGAATTTTCCATTGACTTTGATGAAAGAGAGAAAATAGTTACTGTTGATGAAAAAGAGGAAACCGTTGAAGAAGCTGTCAGACCGCTGACAGAAGTAAAAAAAGGCAGATACCGTCATTATACAGGAAAAGAATGTGAAGTGCTTTGTGTATGTCATCATTCTGAAAATGATGAAAAGCTGGTTGTCTGTCTGGACAGAGAGAGCGGTAAATATTGTGCATATCCTTACGAAAAATTTGTGGCACTGACAAAAAAGAACGGTAAGACAGTAAGAACATTCAGCAATGAATAAAGCATAGAAAGAGAGAAATAACAGGATTATTTTATGATGAAGCAAGTGGAAATATTTACAGACGGTTCTTGTTCAGGCAATCCGGGAGCAGGCGGTTGGGGAGCGATACTGCGGTATAAGGGAACAGAAAAGGAG
>CACYDZ010000371.1 GCA_902773265.1 uncultured Ruminococcus sp. | reverse complement strand
AAAAAAGAAAAGTGAATACAGCCTTCAGCTTACCGAAAAACAGAAGGTTAAATTTATATACGGCATTATGGAAAAACAGTTCCGTCACTATTACGACAAAGCCGCTAAGGCAGAGGGTAAAACAGGTACGGTATTGCTGACCACTATCGAACGCCGTCTTGACAATGTTGTTTTCCGTCTTGGTCTGGCATCTACCAGAAGAGAAGCAAGACAGCTTGTCAGTCATGCTCATTTTACCGTAAACGGTAAAAAAGTCAACATTCCCTCCTATCTGGTTAAAGTCGGCGATGTTATCAAGGTTTCTGAAAAAAGCCGTTCCACTAACCGTTTCAAGTCTATTGCTGAGGGCGAAACCAAAGCGATTGCCACTCCTAAATGGCTGGAAAAAGATGCCGATTTGCTCGGCGGTAAAGTTGTTGCTTTCTGCGAAAGAGAAGATATTGACTTCCCTGTCGAAGAACACCTTATCGTCGAATTGTACTCCAAGTAATCCGCTGTATTTATTTGTTTCCATTTATATATATTTGCAGGTTTACAAACAGACGACAACAGGCTATATTTCTGTTGTCCAATGTCAATAGGGAGGTTCGCTGATGATTGAAATTGAAAAGCCAAGAATAGAGATTGAAAAAATATCCGAAGATGGTTCCTTTGGCAGATTTGTCGTAGAACCGCTGGAAAGAGGTTTCGGCAATACACTCGGCAACAGCTTACGACGGGTACTCCTCTCCTCTCTGGAGGGCGTAGCGGTAAAATCGCTTAAAATCGACGGTGTGTTGCATGAGTTTTCGACAATTCCCGGTGTCAAGGACGATGTTACCCAGATTGTACTGAATATGAAGGGACTTATCGCTAAACTTTACTGCAACGGTGAAAAAACTGTCGAAATCAACAAGGAAGGCCCTTGTGTGGTGACAGCGGAGGATATTTCGGCTGACAGTGAGGTTGAAATTCTCAATCCCGATATGTATATTGCTACCCTCGATGAAGGGGCAAAACTCTACATGGAGATTACTCTTGACAAGGGCAGAGGCTATGTCGACAGCAAAGCCAATAAAGCCCGTATGAACAGTAATGTTAAAGGATTGTTACCTATTGACTCGATTTATACACCGGTACTTAAAGTCAACTATACAGTGGAAAACACCCGTGTCGGACAGATTACCGACTATGATAAACTCTCGCTGGATATCTGGACAAACGGTGTGATTACCGCTCAGGAGGCAGTCTCTCTTGCCGCTAAAGTGCTTACCGAACACCTTAATCTGTTCGTGGAACTTGACGACAAAGGGTCTACTACCGAAATTATGGTTGAAAAGGACGACAAGGGCAAAGAAAAAGTCCTGGAAATGACTATCGAAGAACTGGATTTGTCAGTTCGTTCGTTCAACTGTCTGAAGCGTGCCGGTATAAACACGGTTGAGGATTTAATCAACAAGTCTGAGGGCGACATGATGAAAGTTCGTAACCTCGGCAGAAAATCTCTGGAAGAAGTTATCGATAAACTGGAAACACTCGGTTTTTCTCTCCAGAATGACGATGAATAATAATCTATAACATAAATGGTAAAGGAGTGAATTACGGTGCCGGGTACAAGAAAATTGGGAAGAGCAACTGCTCACAGAACAGCTATGCTCAGAGGTATGGTTACTTTCCTTTTTGAAAACGGAAAAATTGAAACCACAGTAACGCGTGCTAAGGAAGTCAGGGCTATGGCTGAAAAAATGATTACTATGGCTAAAGTCAATAGCCTGCATAATAAAAGACTTGTTATGGCTTTTGTGACTAAGGAAGATGTTACCGCTAAGCTGTTTAAAGAAATCGCACCTAAATATGCTGATAAAAACGGTGGTTATACCCGTATTACTAAACTGGGTCCCCGTCGTGGCGATGCCGCTGAAATGGCTGTTATCGAATTACTGTGATGTATGGCTTGTCTTTCGGAGATATCCCAAAAGGATATCTCCGTTTTTTTGGCATTTTTATCCATTAAAGGGCGTTGCCCTTTAAAATCCCACAAGGGGTTTCCCCCCTTGACCCCACGAACTTTTTGAAAAAAGTTCGACAAAAACTTTTATGGCTCACTTCGTTCGGATTGTTTATCAAAAGTTCAGCTGTGACAATTAAAAGTTTTTTGTCCACTTTTTTTCAAAAAAGTGGGCAGGATTTTAAAGGGCGGCAGCCCTTTAACTCTCCGAGAAAATCCAAAATTTGCGTATGCAAATTTTGACAATAAATTCAGAAAAACAGACACACTGATAAGTGTGCCTGTTTTTCTTTGAGTAAGGAAATAAAAATGAAATGAAATTTTCGTTATGTTATCATCGTCTTTATACTGTCCACATTGTAGCAAAAATAGAAGTTATTGTCAAGAGTTTATGAGAAAATATATTTTTTTTGGTTAAAACCAATAAATCAAATGAAAATTACTGGACACTTTCTCCAATGATTTTCTTTCAGAAATCCGTTTTTTTAAAAATACAAAGTGAGTAATACAGAGATATTCGGAGAAAAACAGAGATTTGAAGAGTAATAAAGCTGTAAATGAAAATTTTAAGAAAAAAGTGTTGACTTTAATACGGGATTATGATATTATCTATTGGCTGAATGATTCGGAGAATTTTCCGAAAAAATGAATTTGTAAAGGAGAATGGATTATGTCTACTTTTATGGCAAAAAAAGGCGAAGTAGAGCGTAACTGGTATGTTATTGATGCAGCAGGCAAACCTTTAGGTCGTACCGCTGTTCAGGCCGCTACCCTTCTGAGAGGCAAACATAAACCTCAATTTACCCCACATGTTGACTGCGGTGACTTCGTTATCATTATCAACTGCGATAAAGCAGTATTGACAGGTCACAAACTTACACAGAAATATTGGCACCGTCACACAGGCTATATCGGTCACCTTAAATCCACAAGATATGATACCCTCATGTCTGTCAGACCTGAAAAGGCTATGGAACTTGCGGTAAAGGGAATGATTCCCTCAAACACCATCGGCAGAGCAGCTATGCTGCGTCTGAAACTGTTCGCCGGTGCTGAACACAAACATCAGGCTCAAAAACCTCAGGTATGGGATAAATAAGAAGGGAGGCATTTTTAATGTACGATAATAAACCATTTTTTTACGGTACAGGAAGAAGAAAAAGTTCAGTTGCCCGTGTAAGACTTTATCAGGGTACAGGTAAAATTACCATCAATGACAGAGATATTGATGAGTATTTCGGACTGGATACATTGAAACTTATTGTCCGTCAGCCTCTTGAACTCACCGAAACAACAGAAAAATTTGATATTGTCTGTCGTGTTTCAGGCGGCGGCGTAACAGGTCAGGCAGGAGCTATCCGTCATGGTATCTCCAGAGCTTTGCTTCAGTTCGACAGCGAAAACCTCAGAGCATCTCTCAAAAAAGCAGGCTTCCTTACCCGTGACCCCAGAATGAAAGAGCGTAAAAAATACGGTCTCAAAGCTGCCCGTAGAGCTCCTCAGTTCTCGAAGAGATAATCAGGAATATTATTTTTATTATTTTTTT
>CACYDZ010000370.1 GCA_902773265.1 uncultured Ruminococcus sp. | reverse complement strand
TATATGTTGATATCCAAAATAAAATTTCTGGATAAAATACTGGAAGAACTTGGAAAAGTCAGCGGAAAAATATTCATGTTTCATACTTTTATCAATGGTATCTATTTTTGTGACTTTGCCTACTCCCCCAAATATCCAATATTGATTTTTTTATTTCTCTTAGTTCTTTATTATCTGATAGCAAAATTTCTGGAGTTTCTCCAAAACATTACAGGCTACAACAAATTATGGCATTTTCTCCTTTACGGGAAAAAGCAAAAACAAACTTGATTTTGTGAATACAATAAATTATAATTAGCTTTCAACTATAAACTTGATTGGAGTGTTTCTTTACAATGATAAGTGGTGCAGAAATAATGGTAAAGTGTCTGGAGGCTGAGGGGGTAGAAATCATCTTCGGCTATCCGGGAGCAGCGATATGTCCTTTTTATGATGCTTTACTGAACTCAACCGTAAAACATATTCTGGTAAGACAGGAACAGAATGCGGTACATTCTGCCAGTGGTTATGCCCGTTCGGTGAGTAAGCCGGGCGTATGTGTAGCAACATCGGGGCCGGGTGCTACCAATATGATTACAGGTATCGCAACCGCCTATATGGATTCCATTCCCATCATTGCCATTACGGGACAGGTTCGCAGTGATTTGATAGGCAGAGATGTTTTTCAGGAAGCGGACATCACAGGAGCGTGTGAACCGTTTGTCAAGCACAGTTATCTTGTCAAAAAGACGGAAGATTTACCCAGAATTTTCAAAGAAGCCTTTTATATTGCCACAACAGGTCGTCCGGGTCCTGTACTGATTGACATTCCCATAGATATCCAGAGCAACAAAATTGAATCATTTGTTTATCCCGAAAAAGCGGAAATTGTCGGTTACAAACCGCACACGGCAGGTCATAACCGACAGATTGAAAAAGCCATTGAACTTATCCGCAATTCCTCAAGACCTGTTATCTGTGCAGGAGGCGGTGTGCTGACTTCGGGAGCAAAGCTGAAACTGGTTGATTTTGCGATGAAAACGGGTATACCTGTTGTATCAACGATGATGGGTATTGGCGTTATGCCGACAGAGAACAAACTTTACTTAGGTATGTTAGGGTCTCACGGAAAGCGTGTTGCCAACCGTGCCATTCATGAAGCTGATGTCATTCTGCTTTGCGGGGCAAGAGTGGGTGACCGTGCTGTTGCCTCTCCTGACCAGCTTTCTGCCCGTTCCAAAATCATTCATATTGATATTGACCCTGCTGAAATCGGAAAGAATGTGGTTACAGATATTCCTATTGTCGGCGACATGAAAATCGTCATTGAAAAATTAGATGACCTTATCGGCGATTATCATGTTCCGCACTTATGGGCGGACACTACCGAACGCTGGAAAAAGGAATTATTCCGTATACCTCCCCAGTTTGATGGTTGCGTAGAACCCAGAAGTTTTATTGCCAGACTTTCGGAGATGTTACCCAACAAATCTATTTTAGTTGCCGATGTCGGACAGAACCAGATATGGTGTGCAAACAATTTCCGTATCAAGGAAGGGCGTTTTCTGACCACAGGCGGTATGGGAACAATGGGATATTCTGTACCTGCGGCTATCGGGGCAAAATTTGCCAGACCAAACAGAGAAGTTGTGGTTGTCTGCGGTGACGGGTCTTTCCAGATGAGCATGAATGAACTCGGCACAATCGCTCAGAACCATCTGAATGTCAAAATCATCATCATGCGTAATGACCGTCTTGGCATGGTCAGAGAATTACAGAAAAATCTCTATCACGGCAACTATTCAGGTGTATTTCTTGACGAAAAAACACCTGACTTCATGAAAATTGCCGAAGCCTATAATATCCCGTCAGCATATGCCACTTCCAATGAAGAAGCTGAACAGTATGCACAACAGATGATACAGTCTGACAAACCATTTCTTTTGGTGTGTCATGTCAGTCCTGATACACCGTCAATATAAAGAAAGGGGAAAAGATTTTTATGAAACACACCATGTATATCCTTGTGGAGAATTATGCAGGCGTACTGAGTAAGATTACAGGACTGTTTTCAAGGCGTGGATTTAATATAGAAAGTCTTGCTGTCGGCGTAACAACCGATATGAGTGTTTCCCGAATTACGATTGTGGCTGACGGCGATGAATATGTTGCGGAACAAATCCAGAAACAGTTAAACAAACTCATTCCCGTCATTGAAGTCCGACTGCTGAAAAACCACATCAGCCGTGAACTGGCACTTATCAAAGTCAACAGCAACATTAAATCCAGAGTGGAAATTATGGGTATTGCCGAACTGATGAACGCTAAAATTATCGATGTCAGCCTGAGTACCATTACCATTCAGATTGCCGACACCGTTGACAATGTTGACACCCTTGTGGAACTGCTCCGTCCATACGGTATCAAAGAGATTGCCCGTACAGGAACAGTCGCTATCGAACGCACTGCCAACAAATAATTAAAGCTATACCTTTCACTTCTCTGAAAAAAGTGGACAAAAAACTTTTACGGTTTTAGAAATGATTATCTGACTTTCAGCTATGACAATGAAAAGTTTTGTCCACTTTTTCAAAAGTGGTGGGGTCAAGGGGCAAAGCCCCTTGTGGGATTTTAAAGGG
>CACYDZ010000369.1 GCA_902773265.1 uncultured Ruminococcus sp. | reverse complement strand
GTGGCCGGACTCGAACCGGCACGGTATCGCTACCGGTGGATTTTGAGTCCACTACGTCTGCCAATTCCATCACACCGGCACAACACTTTGTATTCTATCAGATAACTTATAGTTTGTCAACAGTTTTGCCGAAAATAAAAAATATTTTTTCCTAAGAGAATATGTGCTGAAATTTTGTGGTAAAATAAGGTCAGCTCTGGCAGAAAAAGGCAGTGAATAAAGATTTATCAAAAATTGTATATTTTAGTTGAAAATTTACCTTGAGGTATGTTATAATAGCGGTATACTCAGAAAGTAGGTGTGTTATTATGGCTGATTTATGTTACGGTTGTATGAAAGATACACACGGGGAAAAGATTTGTCCTCACTGTGGTTTTTCTCAGGACACGGAACAGTATTCACCATTCCTGCCCTTAGGGGCTTCGTTAGAAAACGACCGCTATATGGTCGGAAAAATGCTTGACAAAAGGTCAGACAGCGTAAGGTATATAGGTTATGACAAGAAAACCGAAAAAATTGTTTGTATAAGGGAATTTTTACCCGAAGGACTGTTTTCCCGTTCTGAAAACAGTATGGCTGTTACGGTCAATAAAGGTTGCGGTAAGAAATTCAATGCACTGAAACAGCGTTTTACCAAATGCTATCAGACCATTATGGATATGAGTGATAATGACAGTATTGTCAAAATCGAAAATATCTTTCAGGATAACAATACAGTCTATGCAGTAGAAGAAAAAGAAGACACGATTGCTTTTGAAGAATATGTCAAACGCAGTGGCGGTCATCTGGACTGGGAAGTTTTACGCCCGTTAGTCAAACCTTTGCTGGAAGGTATGATTCAACTGGAAGAAAAGGAAGTTCATCATCTTGGCATATGCCCTGACAACATTGTTGTGACGGCTGACGGTAAACTGAAACTGACAGGCTTTGCTATGTCTACCGTTCGCCAGAAAGGAAGAAGTTTACCGCCTCAGCTGTTCAGTGGCTGTTCTGCTCCCGAACAGTATGACGAAGACGGAGAACTGGATACAGCAACAGATATCTATGGTTTTTGTGCAACACTCTTTTTTGCGGTAACAGGACAGTTGCCTGTTGATGCTGTAAAAAGAAAAGAAGACGGTCGTTTGCTGATGAGTACAAATGTTGCCAAAAAATTACCGCCGTTCGTTATCAAGACACTTGCCAAAGGCTTACAGACAGAAAAAAGTGAAAGAATACATTCTTTTAAAGATTTGGCAGAACAGTTATCGGCTACGCCTACTGTAAAAGCTATGCAGAATGAAATTTCTAAAACCGTAGACTTTGCTCCTGAAGGAGATAAAGCCAATACAAAACAAATGAGCAATTTCAAAATGGGCGTTATCGCTATGATGATTGCCTTGGTTGTCTTTGGCGGTCTGGGCTATCTGTGGTATCGTACTTATCCGCTGGACGGTATGTTTGATGTAGAACACACTACCGAAAGTTCTACCAACCCTGAAAATCTCCCTGAAGATTCTACCTATTCCGCTGACAGTGAATATTTCAGAGTTCCTGATTTCATCGGCAAAACATGGGACGAAGCTAAGGCAATTTCTCTTAACAGTGAGGAATATTCTATCTATAAAGCGATTGAAGAAGATTTCAGCGATACTATTCCTCAAGGACAGATTTGTAAACAGACCCCTGACGCAAAGAAAACTGTTTCCAGAGGTAATGACGGTGTTTCCATTACCTGTACTATCAGTAAGGGAGCTCAGTACAGAGAACTGCCTAAAGTTGCCAATGTCAACAAAGATGTGGCAACAGAAAGCCTTGCCAGTCAGCATTTTATTGTCAATTCTACATTAGGTTACAGTGATACTGTTCCTGCCGGTAATGTTATCGGGTATTCAGGCAATATTAAAGAAGGCGATAAACAGGAATATGGTTCTGTGGTCACTATCAATGTCAGTCTTGGTAAAAAGCCCGAAAAAGCTACTGAACAGTCTTTCACTTATGTTGATGAAACAAGACCGATTCAATAATCCTAAATATACATTCGCAAAAAACAGCCACTCACAACTACGGTTGTAAGTGGCTTGTTAGCTTTTACCCAAAACGATTTTATAGTTACTTTTTAAGATTGTTCTCTGTAATTTTCACAATATTGACAATGGAATTGGCATACTGTTCGTATTCTGACAATAAAATATCTTCAGAAATTTCAGGCAGTTTTTCCTGAACAACCGCCGTTGTACCATTTACAGAAATCCCCTTTAATAATGCCTGCCACTCGGTTTCTTTGATATTCTGCAAGGCGGTAGTATAGCCCTGATAAAGTTC
>CACYDZ010000368.1 GCA_902773265.1 uncultured Ruminococcus sp. | reverse complement strand
CGGCCTCGAGCTCTGCGCCAAAGGGCCCGCTTGGGCCCTCTGGACACCCATCCCGGCGAACCGGCTTGAAGAAAAAAACAAACAGTTAGCGCCTGTAACTTGAGCGTCGATAAGAGAGCTCACGGGCGAAAGAAAACACCGGAATTTTCCGAAAAATGAGCTCACTCATTTTTCAGAGAATTCTGGTGTTTTCAGCGGTGCGCTATGCGCATCGCAAGGGCTGCTTCGCAGCCCGGCCCGTGAGCGGTTGTAGGCGTTATTCAAGTAACTGAAGGAAGTTTATTGCTTTACAAGTTATCCAACATCCGCCGCTGGCGGAGTAGAGCCAACAGTGCAAATCACCCTATTTATTAGACTGTTTCAATTACAAAATAATCAGAATCAGTTATTTCTGCTTTCATGATTTGTTCGGTAAAATACGCATCCGTTATACTTGGAGATTGTTTTGATGCAGCTAAATAAATTCCCTGATTCAAAAAGTCATCTATTTTTATATATTGGCCCTCTGGCAATAGTTTGATTGCTTCTGCACAAAAAACTAACCTATTTTGATGCTCAGAAACGCTTTCTAAAGCTATCTTGATTGCATCGTTTTTTCTTATTGGAGAAATTTCAGCAAATTCTGGAGAAAATGTAAAATATTGTTTTAAAAACTCTATAAAAGCAGGTGCTTCAATTTCATCAAGGATTTCCATCCACGTCTTAAAAAGCTCATGTGATATATGATGCATGTAATAATATTGACAGCAATATTCATTGACAGTTTGAGCATATACGGCAGAGAGAACAAAAATGATATGACAACCGATTTGACCGTCTATGCGTTCCTCTTTCAGTTCTGCCAATATTCGTTTTATAAAAGCTGCTGCTTTATTCAAATGTTCTTCGATAAACGGTTCGCGATGAATGAAACTGTCATCATCAAACGTCTCGTTAATTGTTTTTTGCTGTAGATAATTAATGTCATTTCTCAGGTTTAATAAAATAGTTCTAAATTGCTCAACAGCATCACTATTTCTGTCTTGCTGATAACGATCAAAAAAAGCTTTTAACTGTTCTTCAATACGATTTAGTTTGGTTAATGTCATATAAAACCCTGCGATAGAAATACCACTGTTTGCCAAACTTAATGCAGTATTTGCCCACGACAAAACTTGAATACTCTGCAAGCTTTGCATAGCTGTTTCCAATCTTCCCAATCGTTGAATAACATCATTCAATTTAATGTTTGCAGCATTGACCCCTTGTTGAATAATTGCACATTGAACATTTGATGCCAAAGAAGATGCAAGATTAAGGCCGCTGCTTACCGGTCCAAAAGATAATTTTCCCAGGCTGAATTTTAGTTTTGATGATACAATCGGCTTTGCCATTTCATACATTGTTCCATCAAGCATCCTTACGCCGCCACTAGATATGACCGCTTCCCCTGCTTTCACAAGCTTCATAGCGGCTTTTGAGATCGTCCACATAAGTTTCGCTGCTGCCATTTTTATTCCTCCATTTTTGACAGTTGTCGTTCTGCTATCTTAAATGCTTCTTTTAATCGTTGATACTCTTTCCAATCCTGCTTGACTTTTATTCGATATAATTTTTTTCTTGTTTGATAGATTTTACATCCTCCCCACATCAACAAATACAATAAACAAATTACAACAAGTGTTATTTCAGCAATATAGGTATATGGACGAAATCGGTCCGATATGGAAATTGGCGTTTCAGGTTTTTTATCTCCAAATATATTGAATCGAATCCAATCATATGCCTCCGTATAGAATGGTTTCGATTCTTCTACCGGTACAGATGCTTTGGGAAGAAACAAGCCTGACAGAAAAATAATAAAAAGTACAAATATTAGACCTGCAAAAACTCTTTTTAGAATTTGTTTAACTCGTTTTCTTTTAATTGTTGATACTGCTTCTGTATGTGCCTGTTCTCTTTGTTCTGCATCCTGAATATTTTTGTACTTTTCATCAACATGACTCGAATTTTCTAAATAATTTATCGCTGTTGAAGCATCATATTGAATTACAGAAAACTTTTCCAAATTATTTATTGAAGCATTGTTCAGTAAAAGAAGGATGTTTGAAAGTACAGTAAATACATTTTCCTCAACAGGTTGATCTTTTTTCAATTCTGCATGTAATACTTCAAGTGTTTTTGAATAAAAATCTGCAACTCTTTTAGCTGGTTTCTTTTTATGAAAACAGTTTTTTTCCGTGCAAAATTTTTCAATAGCGAGCAACACTCTTTTACTGTCCATTTTTTCAAAATCGGATAGTAAAAATACTTGGTCAGTATGAGCGGTGGCTGACATATCTGCTATCATCATTTGCGTTCCCCTTTAATTGCGGCAATAATCATATTTATTTTACCCAATAAAAAACCATAACGCAAGCTTTATCTGTTATTTGGTTTTCCCTTTTTTCCCTCTTGTGCGAACATATGTTCGGTGCTATAATGGGAACGGAAAGGAGGGGCGGCATATGGCGGCGGAGCGGGTGTACGCGGCGATCGACTTAAAATCGTTCTACGCGTCGGT
>CACYDZ010000367.1 GCA_902773265.1 uncultured Ruminococcus sp. | reverse complement strand
CAAGGGTGCAACCCTTGAAGCAGGATTTTCAAGGGTGCAACCCTTGAAGCGGGATTTTCAAGGGTGCAACCCTTGAAGCGGGATTTTTAAGGGCGGCAAGCCCTTAAACTGCCCTTAAACTATAAAGGAGGTTGAGAAGATGGCAAGACCTGTTATAGCGATTGTGGGTCGTCCGAATGTGGGAAAATCCACATTGTTCAATAAACTGGTCGGGGAAAGAATATCCATCGTTGACGATACGCCCGGCGTTACCCGTGACCGCATTTATGCTAAAGTGGAATGGCTGGACAAAACCGCCGATATCATTGATACGGGCGGTATTGAACCCTATTCCGACGATATTATTCTACAACAGATGAGAAGACAGGCTGAACTGGCGATTGCCGCCAGTGATGTTATTATTTTTGTGACGGATATCAAAAGCGGTGTAGTGGCAACCGATGAAGAAGTAGCCACTATGCTGGTCAAAAGCGGAAAGCCCGTTGTGTTGTGTGTCAACAAGTGCGACAAAATCGGTGAACCGCAGCCTGAATTTTATGAATTTTATAATTTAGGTCTGGGTGACCCGATACAGGTATCTTCTGTACACGGCTACGGTACAGGCGATTTACTGGAAGAAGTCTTTTCCCATATTCCCGAAAGTGCGTGGGAAGAAGATGACGGCACGGTGATTAATGTAGCAGTCATCGGCAAACCGAATGTCGGCAAAAGTTCGCTGATTAATAAAATTGTCGGTGAAGAACGCTGTATCGTCTCCAACATTGCCGGAACAACAAGAGATGCCATAGATACCGCAGTCGAAAATGAATACGGTATTTTCAACTTTACCGATACGGCAGGTATGAGAAAAAAAAGTAAGGTTGACGATGCCATCGAAAAATACAGTGTCATAAGAGCAAAAATGGCAATAGAACGAAGTGATGTCTGTGTTATCATGATAGACGCAACGCAGGGCTTTACGGAACAGGATTCCAAAGTGGCGGGACTTGCCCACGAAGCAGGCAAAGCGTGTATTGTCGCAGTCAATAAGTGGGACGCTGTCGAAAAAGACGGCAACACCATGAAAGTATTTCAGAAAAAACTGGAAGAAGATTTTTCCTTTATGTCGTATGTACCGTTTGTCTTTATTTCGGCAAAGACCGGTCAGCGACTGGACAAGTTGTTTTCTTTGATTAAGTCCGTAGCCAATGCCAATGCCATGCGTATCCAGACAGGTACACTCAATGATATTCTGGCACAGGCAACCGCAAGAGTACAGCCTCCCACAGACAAGGGCAGACGGCTGAAAATCTATTATATGACGCAGGCAAGCACCAAACCACCTACTTTTGTCTGTTTTGTCAATTCGGCACAGTTGTTTCACTTTTCGTATCAGCGGTATCTCGAAAACAGAATAAGAGATACTTTCGGACTTGAGGGAACGCCTATACGCTTTATCATTCGTGAGCGTAACGACAAAGGTTAAGGGCGTTGCCCTTAACAATCCCATTCAAGGGTTGCATCCTTGAAAATCCTGCCCGCTTTTTTGAAAAAAAGTGAAAGGCATAGCCTTTTTCGACAAGCAAAATCGCTAATAGCGATTTTGGGCAACGCCTTTAGTGTTGCTAAGTGTCAGCTATGACAATTAAAAGTTTTTGTCGAACTTTTTTCAAAAAGTTCGTGGGGTTCAGGGGCAACACCCCTGATAGGATTTTAAAGGGCGAAGCCCTTTAATCGGAAAAATTCCAAAAATTCTCAATAAACAAGGAGTGCATATATGAACGGATTGGTTCAGTTTTTTTCGGACGGCTGGTGGCAGATTTTACTGACAGTGACGATTGCTTACTTGCTAGGAAGCATAAACTTTGCTATAATAATAACGAATATTGTCAATAAAGGTAAAGATATCCGACAAATGGGAAGCGGTAATGCAGGATTTACCAATGTACTGCGTTCGGTAGGGAAAATTCCTGCCATATTTACCATCGTTTTTGATTTTGTCAAAGCAGTGATAGCAGTCATTGTCGGAGGAATATTATTTTCCATGATAGCAAAGAACGGAGGTATTCAGACAGAAGAATTTTCGGCTTACGGTAAGTATCTGGCAGGACTTTGTTGTATGCTGGGACATATGTTTCCTGTGTATTTTGGGTTTCGTGGCGGTAAGGGGGTAGTCACCGTTTCGGCACTGATGGCGGTTGCCGAATGGAGGGTATTCTGTGTTGTGCTGGCGATATTTCTCATCGTTTTTGTGCTGTCAAAAATTATTTCCCTGAGTTCTCTTATAGGAGCAGTCTGTTATCCTGTGGTCACCTTTATTTTTACCTTTTTCATGGATTATCGCCTGTCTTTGCACACGACAACACCATATTCGGAAAATTATGTCATAATTTCTACATTGTTCACACTTTTTATCAGTCTTTGTGTTATAGTAAAGCATAAGGAAAATATTAAACGCTTAATCAATGGTACAGAAAAGAAAATCACGGCAAAAAAATAATTCTATATTCATGCCGAATAACATTTTTTCAGGAGGAATAGTGATATGAAATGCAGTAAATGCGGAAATGAGTACGACAACGAAAACTTTTGTCCTGTGTGCGGATATCCATCGGAGGATATTGTAAAGAAACGCACACAGGCAGAAAAGTACGCCTCACAGTTTGGCGATGACTTTGACAGTATGGACACCGAAGAAGAAACCGACCGTATTATTGACCGTGCTACACAGGCACAACAATATGAGTCACAGTTCAATTCGGATTACAGTCAGCTTTTCAATGAGTACGCCAAAGACGCAGATAAAAAACTGAATAAAGACAAGGCGGATAATGATGAGATTTCGTCTTCTTCAGGCAAAAAAGACAGCAGTAAGGACGATAATGATATTTCGTCCAACAGCAAGGGTAATCTTGGCAAGTATGATGATGATTATGACGATGACGATGATGACGATGATGACGATGATGTCAGGTCAACCACACCGATTATTGTTGTACTGGTGTTGGTACTGATTTTGTTGGTATTCGGAATTATATGGTTTGTGGTTTCCGCAAGCAGTGATAAGTCGCCTGAAGATGGTCAGGCAACACAGCCTGTTACTTCAGCAATCACACAGACAGAAGTGCCTACTGTTCCCATAGCTACACAAATTCCTACTGTACCTCCGACAGCAGAAGCACCTACCGCAATATCTACTGAAGTCTCTACTCAGGAAACTACTCAGGCAGGTGAAGTTGTGGAAAATCCGACACAAGAAGGTCAGAATAACGGCGAAAGTGAATTTATTGATGAAGACGGTGATGGCTATCCCGACAATATCATTGATGAAGACGGTGATGGTATTCCTGATGACTTTGTTGATGAAGACCGTGACGGCTATGATGACAATACAGGTATACGCTGGATTATCAGAGATAACGATGAAGATTACAGTGACGAAAATTACAGCGATGAAGATTATAGTGACGAAGATTACAGCGATGAAGAATAACGAATAAAAAACAGTGCAGTAAGTTTTTCTTACTGCACTGTTTTTTATTTGTGTGTGTCGGGCATGACACTAATCTAATGCGAGTTTGATAAATAGTGCTATAAACAAATTACTTAACATTTTTTATTATATATTATAGAATTTTAATATATCTTTATACTTAAAACCTATCCGCAAATAAAAGCAACTTCTGAAATAGTAAGATTAATACACAAAGAGCGATTAAAAAATGAGAAATTCCACAAATAATGACATCAACTCATATTGTTTTTCAAAATATTTTTCCGTTTTATTTTACGGATAAGCTCTAAGAATATGTGCGTTGAAAAGGTTTGACTGAAACTTTCAGTTGTCATAGTCATAAGTGGTTAAAGAAAAGCCCTTGCCGAAATTTGGCGAGGGCTTCCCTATAAAGACATCAGAAAACAAGTCGGATATGCTTACAGATGAAATGATTTTTTATAAATTGCCAATGCGTTAAGAAAGTTTTCTTTGTTATCGAGACCACAACGGTGATAGACCAGATGAATGAAATCACCATTTTTGCCGGGTGTCCATGAACAGAGAAACGGAACAGAACTGTCAGCAGAAGT
>CACYDZ010000366.1 GCA_902773265.1 uncultured Ruminococcus sp. | reverse complement strand
GTGGGATTGTTAAGGGCAACGCCCTTAACCTAAACTGGCTTTGATAAATTCACGGAAAATCGGGTGGGCTTTCTGCGGACGGCTCTTAAATTCAGGGTGATATTGCACGGCAATAAAGAACTTGTGTTGGGGAATTTCTACCGCTTCTATAAGCAATCCGTTCGGCGATGTTCCCGTAAATGCCATACCATGACTTTCAAATTCTGCACGGAAATCGTTGTTGAACTCATAACGGTGACGGTGTCTTTCCTCTATTTCACGCTTGCCGTAAGCACGGTGCATAATAGTATCTTTTTTGATTTTACAAGGATATGCTCCCAGACGCATTGTACCGCCTTTGTCTTCGATATTTTTTTGGTCAGGCATAATATCAATGACTTTGTGTTTTGAATTTTCATCAAACTCTCCTGAATTTGCATCTTTCCAACCGATGACATTTCGGGCAAATTCAATAACAGCCGTCTGCATACCAAGACAAATGCCCAGATAAGGGATATTATGTTCTCTGGCATATTTTGCCGCTGTAATCTTACCCTCGACACCTCTTATGCCAAAACCACCGGGTACAAGAATACCGTCTGCACTGCCAAGAAGTTCGTCTACCGTGTATTTTGTGACAAGTTCAGCATCTACCCAATCGATTTCCACAACTGCGGAATTTTCATAGCCTGCGTGATTGAGTGCCTCTACTACCGACAGATAAGCGTCATGCAACTGTATATATTTGCCGACAAGAGCTATCTTTACTTTTTTATCTCTGGATTTTATCCGGTCTATCATGTTCATCCATTCGGACATATCGCCTTTCGGACGGTTGATGTTCAGTTCACGACAGACAATATCTGAAAAATGCTGTTCTTCCAACATCAGCGGTGCCTGATAGAGTACAGGTAATGTGATATTTTCGATAACGCAGTCAGGCTTGACATTACAGAAAAGAGCAATCTTTTTAAAAATATTTTCGTCAAGAGGTTCGTCACAACGCAATACAATAATATCAGGATTTATGCCTATCGAACGCAGTTCCTTGACACTGTGCTGTGTAGGTTTGGACTTGTGTTCTTCTGAACCTTTGATGTAAGGCACTAAGGTAACATGAATAAAGATACAGTTTTCCCTGCCGACTTCCAAAGATACCTGTCGGATAGTTTCCAGAAACGGCTGACTTTCGATATCGCCTACTGTACCGCCGATTTCTGTGATAACCACATCTGCCTGTGAATGTTTTCCGACATCATAAATAAAAGCCTTGATTTCGTCGGTAATATGCGGAATAACCTGTACGGTCTTGCCAAGATAATCGCCGTGTCTTTCTTTCTGCAATACATTGGAATAGACTTTACCGGTTGTCAGATTGGAATATTTATTAAGGTTTTCATCAATAAATCTTTCATAATGTCCCAAGTCCAAATCAGTTTCCGCACCGTCTTCGGTAACATAGACTTCGCCGTGCTGGAACGGACTCATTGTTCCCGGGTCAACATTGATATAAGGGTCAAGTTTCTGTGCCGTGACTTTAAGACCTCTTGCTTTCAGCAAGCGTCCCAGAGAAGCGGCGGTAATCCCTTTTCCCAACCCCGAAACAACACCGCCTGTGACAAATATATACTTCGTTTCCATAATAACTCTCCTGCATACAATAATTATAATACGATTGTTCCTTCAAATACTCTTTCTGCTTCGCCTGTCATATAAACCGTATCGTTCGTATAGTTGATAACCAAATCTCCGCCTTTAAGCTGTACGGTGATGTCTTCGCCTTTTTTACAGAAACCGTTCTCTACTGCCGCTACCGCTACCGCACAGGCACCTGTTCCGCAAGCCCATGTTTCACCGCTTCCTCTTTCCCATACTCTCATCTTGATGGTGTGGTCGTTGATTACTCTGGCAAATTCGGTGTTTACTCTTTCAGGGAAAAGTTTGTCGTGTTCAAATTTAGAACCGATTTTTTCTATGTCCAGTCCCTCTACATCGTGGATAAAGACAACACAATGAGGATTTCCCATAGATACACAAGTGATATTATATTCTCTGTTGTCGATAGTAACTTTTTCGTTGACAATCTTATCTTTGCCGTCTATTGCTACGGGAATATCTTTGGGATTGAGTTCTGCCTTACCCATATCGACACGCAGACGGACAACTTCACCATCTTTTTTATAGACTTTCAGGGTCTTGATACCGCTGAGAGTTTCTACCGTTACGGTTTCCTTGTTGGTATCGACAATGTTATGGTCATACAGGAATTTGCCTACACAGCGGATACCGTTACCGCACATTTTACCCTCCGAACCGTCCAGATTGAACATACGCATTTTAGCGTCCGCTACATCTGACGGACATACCAGAATAACACCGTCACCGCCTATGCCGAAATGTCTGTCGGAAAGTCTTACACTCAAGCCTTCGGGATTGTTGATTTTCTGATTGAAGCAGTTGAAGTAAATATAGTCGTTACCGCAACCCTGCATTTTGGTAAAGGAATATTTCATTTTTTCGCTCCTCATATTGTTGATATCGACAAGTTCCGTATTGTACTGAGAATATCTGCTCATCAGACATTCTACCAATGCGTTTGCCGTGTCGATAGATGTCAGACAAGGGATATTTCTTTCTACGGCTTTTCTTCTGATTTTTACACTGTCCCTTGTAGGAATACGCCCCTTTGACGATGTGGAAATAACATAATTGACTTCTCCGCTTTCAATCAGTTTGAGGGTGTTATTTTCTTTGGACTCGTGGATTTTCTTGACAGTGGTTGCACTGATACCGTAAGCCTCTAAGATTTTGGCTGTTCCGGATGTAGCGTAGATGTCAAATCCCATCATCGCAAACTTTTTGGCAACATCACCGATTTCGCCTTTGTCGCTGTCCCTGACAGTGATAAAGACACCGCCTGTTTTATTCATCTTGTAGCCTGCTCCGACAAGTCCTTTATAGAGTGCTTCTTCCAGTGTACCTGCGATACCTAAGACTTCACCTGTGGATTTCATTTCAGG
>CACYDZ010000365.1 GCA_902773265.1 uncultured Ruminococcus sp. | reverse complement strand
CAACTCAGGGATGGAGTTGACGGGATAATCGTCCCTATGGAATTAACACAGGCTGCGGATGCAATTACTGATTTTATTAAAAACACCAAATTGCAGCAGGAGATTATTTCCAATACAAAAAAGATTGATTACATAGGAAAAAAAGAAGTCGAAAAAATATATGCTCTTTTGGAGTGAACATAATGATAAAAAACCTTTTTCGTTCTTTGTTATATAGAATGAGGGGCGATTATACAACAGAAAAACTTGTGAACTTAGGTCTGAAGGTCGGTAATAATTTCTCGCGTTTGGAGGGTGTAATTATTGACCCGGCACATTGTTGGCTGATTGAGATTGGTGACAATGTTACTTTAGCTCCGCGTGTACATATTTTAGCGCATGATGCAAGTACGGTACATTATTTAGGTTATGCTAAAATCGGAAAAGTAACAATTGGCAGCCGAGTTTTTATCGGAGCTTCCACAGTTGTTTTACCAAATGTTAGTATTGGAGATGATGTTATAGTAGGCGCGAATTCTACTGTAACAAAAAACTTAGAAAGCGGATATGTGTATGTGGGGAACCCCGCTCATAAGCTTTGTTCCACGGAAGAGTTTATACAAAAAAATAACATGTTAATGAAAAAATGTCCTTGCTACGGTGAAGAATATACAACCAGAGCGAATATTGATGAAACAAAAAAAGAACAAATGAAAAACGAACTTGAAAACACATGTGGATTTGTTAAGTAATTGATATGAAAATTAAGACAATCACCTGCCATGATGTATATAATGTCGGCGCAAGTTTGCAGGCATATGCGCTGGCCGGATATTTAAAAGCTTTGGGTCATGATACAGAAATTATTGATTATAAGCCTGATTATTTACGGCATTTTACACTATTTGGTTCTGTATCGGAGAAATTTGATTATCCGATAATAAGACAAGCATATTATATTGCAAAATTGCCCGGACGATTAAGAGCTAAGTTCAGTCAAAGAAAAAAAGAATATGATTTGTTCACTAAGAAGTTTCTTCCGGTGACTGCAAAAACATACCGCTCTAATTCTGAACTGAAGCAAGCTCCTCCTGCGGCTGACATTTTTTTTGCCGGAAGTGACCAGATATGGAATACAGTTTTCTCAAACGGAAAGGATCCTGCTTTTTATCTGGATTTTGTTTCCGACGCTGCTGTTAAAGCTTCTTATGCTGCGAGCTTTGCCACCGAAAAGCTTGATGAAAAATACGAAAAAATAATAAAAAAACGGCTTATTAGATTTGATTATATTTCGGTAAGAGAAAGCAGCGGAGTGAAGATCGTTCGGCAGCTTGGATTAAACGCGACTCAAGTTTTGGATCCTGTTTTTTTGTTGAATAAGGACGATTGGCTGCAAATCGAAAAAGATTTGAATTTGAATCAACCTTATATTCTTTTCTATGATTTTGATAATAATGAAAAGATGCGCGAATTCACTGTAAGGCTCGCAAAAAAGAATAATTGCAAAGTTTTTTCAATTCTCCCTTCTGAGATTGCCGATTCATGTTTTGCACATGAGGGGCCTGCAGCTTTTATCTATTTAATAAGAAACGCACAGATGATTGTCTCCAATTCGTTTCACGCAACGGCATTTTCGCTCATTTTCAAAAAACAGTTTTATGTTTTTAACAGAAAAGAGAGCATTAATGCACGTATGTTGGATTTGCTGAAAAGTGTGGGATTATCAGATAGATTGATTCTACGCGGCGATATAAATGACGAGCAGAAAATCTGCTATCAAGAAGTTGACAAAAAGCTGTCAGAGCATATAAACCACTCAAAAAAATACATTGATGTTGTACTGGGGAGCGTAAACTTCCAACATGAAAAAGATTCTATTTGTTATTAATTCACTTGGTTTAGGCGGCGCAGAAAAAAGCTTGACTTCATTACTGAACACGTTTGATTACAGCAAATATTCAGTTGATTTGTTAATGTTTTGTAAGGAAGGAATGTTCTTAAAACTGCTTCCTGCGGAAGTGAACGTATTAGATGTGCCTGAGTTTTTAAAATCTAATAATTCAATCGGTCTTCAACTAAAGAATCCGGGATATTTAGCAGCAAGGCTCAGAGCAACTGTTGCGTTGAAGCAAAACAATAAAACAAAAAAATTGCATCCTGCGCAATGTTACTGGAAATATACACACAAATGTTTTAAACCTTTGACTACTCAATATGATGCAGCAATTGCATGGGGACAGGGTAATCCGACGCATTATGTAGCTGAGAAGGTTACAGCTGGAAGAAAGATTGCCGTTATAAATGTGAATTATGAAGGAGCCGGTCATAACAAAGATTTTGATCTTTCGTTTTACGAAAGATACCAAAATATTTTAACGGTTTCCGATGATTTAAAAGAGAT
>CACYDZ010000364.1 GCA_902773265.1 uncultured Ruminococcus sp. | reverse complement strand
TTTACAAAACCGATAAGTTTTGATTATTTTGGAGAAGTGCATTTGTATGATGTATGGAATAGTTTGTATGTTGGCGTTTTGAAGTGTTTGTATGAAGACTATCCACAGGTAATTGAGGGATTAAAAGGAACATCTATTACCAGAGGGGATACGATAGATTTTTGTGACCGAGATTATGTTTCCATTCTACGCAGACCTATGGAAATTTTCAACAATGTATTTGCCGAAACAAATTTAAGTGCAGAAAATATTGTCAGACGGATAAAAAGGCTGTTGGATTTATGCTATGTAGACGATGAAAATCTTGTTATTGAGTATCGCAAAAGACGACCAGCGGATATTACAGAACAAACAGAACAGTTTTCTGAAACAGCTACAGAAAAATCAAATCTTGAACCGTTTGAAGTTAAAGAGATTACTTATGACAACGATGAAGTCCACCCGTTATCTGTACCACTTGTCGCAGTATATTATAGAATGAAACTGGTTAATTGTCGTTCGTGGTCAGAATTATACGCTGAATTTGTCCAATATTTTTGGGAGGAACGGCAATCTATCTTAAAACAGTATATAGGAAAATCTTTGTTTGTTAACGAGAAAAAAATAGATTTAGGAAATTTATATTGGTATGCGTATTTGAGAAATCCTATCAAGATAGCAGAAAATGTTTATGTAGAAACAGACTGGACACCGCAGGAAATTATTGACAGACTGAAAAAAATGTTGACTTTGGCAAATATTCCGTTAAAAAGACTAACGATTACTTATCAACAGCCAGTCATTCAGAAAATTCCCGAAAAGAAAAAAACTGACAGACAGCCGGTCATTCAGAAAATTCCCGAAAAGAAGAAAATTGACAAAGAATTATTGGAAAGATGTCAGGCAGTAATAAGAGAAAAATTTTCCAATGGTCTGAAACAGGAATTGTGGAATGCAGAGGGAAGACTGACAATTTCAGGAAGGCAGTTTATGAGAGCTTATTCTTCAAAATATGGAGAAGATTTTCCCGAAGAAGCCAATATCACCGATATTTTGAAGCAAGGAGCTTTTTTATATGACGGGAAATATTATGTATTGAGCGATGAAGCGATTGCTTATGTAAAGAAACTTGTCACAGAAATATTGCTTGAAAACCGCATTATATTTTATAATGTGCTGTATCAGAAAAATATTGAAAGGCTGACAGATTTCTGTATTTACTCCGAAAATATGCTGAAAACAGTAGTAATAAGCCTGTTTCCGAAATACCGACAGGAGAAAAATTTCTTTACAGATAGTAATACAACCTTGAAAGAAGAAATAGGTAAAGCATTTGGATATGATATCTGCTTGTCAGTTGAAAAGTTGAGTGAACGGTTGCCTTATATAGACAGTAACATCATTCGCACTCATTTAAGCCAAAATCCTAAATATATCCGAACAAGTAGGGAACAGTATGTTGTAATTGATAGTATAGATTTTGATGAAGAAGATATTGAAAAATCCGGAAAAGTTATCAGAGAACTGATAAATGAACAAGGTTATTGTTTTTTGAAAGATTTGGTGGTAGCAAAAAGCAAAGAACTCAATGGTGACATAGAAGAAATTATCTTGCAGACAGCGTTATTTGACAGATTTTTTTCAGCCACTGAATATATCCGAAAAAACAGAAGAATTTCACCTTTAGGACAACAGAGAAATATTGATAAATTATTGGAAAAATATTGTCTTGAACATGAATATCTTACTTTAGAGGATGTCGAAGCTTATGAAGAAAAGATAGCAGGTTGTAAGACAAAGAAATCACTCAATGTGGCAGTGAAGACAATGTTGAGAATAACAGCAGATGAATTTATTCAGAAGAGTAATATTTTATTTGATATTGCTACAACAGACCAAAAGATAGATTTATTTCATCGTCATGAAGTTACAGCAATAAACAGTATCAGTTTCAATCTGTTTCCTTACATTGAGGGATACACATGGAATAAATTTTTGCTTGTCAGTTTTTTGCAGCATTACAGTCAAAAATGGAGATTTGAAGGCGAACACACAAGGGCAGGGGTTGTAGGGGCTGTTATTGACGCAAAGATGACTTATAACAGCTACAGCGACCTTATTACGATTGCCGTTGCTGATTCAGAAATTGAGCTTGAAGAAGATGAAGTAAACCGTTATTTAATTCGTTATGGTTTCAGGCAGAGAAAATCAGAGGTAAGTCAGATTATATCAGGTGCGTACAGAATAAGACAGACGAAGGAATGATACACACAGATGTTTGATTATAAATACGATGAAGAAACGGGCGGAATTTTACTTATTGACCAGTCGGTAAATATGTCTAAAGAACCTCGTCCTGTTTATGCAACAGAACTCGATTTTTTGGGAATAGACCGTTATTATCGGTATGAACCACAGACAGATATTCCTTATCTGTGGGCTGAATCGCAGAGATATTATTATCGGGGGAAACATATTTTCGATACAAAAGGCGGTTCATTATACAGTATGCCCGAAGTAGAGATTGTTATGGAAACAGATGAAAACGGAACAGAAAAACCGGCAGTAGAATTACAGACAGAACTCATACCGATTGACATAGAAAAAATGTGTTGTAAAAATCATGAACTTCTTGAAATTCTTGAACAGATTACTATCAAGAAAGTATATGCCACATATCGTAAGTACAAGAAAAAAATTGACCGTTTTCACATTGCGTTTTCAGGAGGAAAAGACAGCATAGTTGTTTTGGATATATGCCGAAAAGCGTTACCTGAAAGCAGTTATGTGGTCATTTTCGGAGATACGCAAATGGAATTTCCGGATACATATGATGTCATAGACAAAGTGGAGGAAGAATGTCTGAATAATAATATAGAATTTTACAGAGCAACATCACATCTCAAGCCCGAAGAAAGCTGGAAATTATTCGGACCACCGTCAAGAGTATTAAGATGGTGTTGTACGGTGCATAAATCTACACCGCAGACACTCAAACTTAGAGAAATTACAGGAAAAAATAACTATATAGGGCTGGATTTTGTCGGTGTACGCAGATATGAAAGTGTTATGCGTTCAAAATACGAAGAAGAAAATTACGGGAAAAAACAGAAAGGACAGTATTCTTACAATCCGATATTAGAATGGACATCAGCCGAAGTATGGCTGTATATTTATGCCCGGAATTTGGTTATTAATGAAACCTATAAAAAAGGAAATTCTCGTGCAGGGTGTTTACTTTGTCCAATGGCAACAGGAAAGTCGTATTGTATGCAGTATGCGTCTTATCCTAATGAAGTTCAAAAGTTTGTTGATATAGTTAAAAAACTCGTTGATGATAGTAATATCGAAAGTTATATAGATAATGGAGGATTCAATTCACGAAGAAGTGGTCGTGATTTATTTGATAATGATTTAAAATATTTTGAATACGAGAAAAATGGAAAAATTTATCTTTCTGCTATTACAGAATATAGAATATGGAGTGAATGGAAAAAAACAGTTCCCAACATAGATACAATTTTTGATGAAATTGTAGAAAAGAACAAAGTAACAATCGTTGTAAGTAAAGAATTAAATCGTTTAGGTAAATATAAAATACTTAAACAAGCTTTAAAAAAATCAGCGTATTGTGTTTTATGTAGGGCTTGTGAAAGTCATTGTTGGTCAGGAGCTTTAAAATTTGATGAAAATGGTGTAAAAATTAACCATTGTATACAATGTGGTGCTTGTCACGATATGTTAAGTGGGTGTTTAGTTATGGAAAGCAGAAAAAAACCAATGAAAGAAAAAACTAAAAGTATAAATTGCTTTGACAGTCATGCTCCTTTAAATGCATGGCTTCAAAATTTTTTTGAAAACCCAGATGAGTTTTTATTAAATAATAATTTGGGTCCAAATCAAATAAAATCATTTAAAAGATTTCTGAATGATGCATCTCTTACAGATACCAGAAAAAAAATAGTAACAGATTTAGGAAAATGTTTATCGAAATTTCCATATGATAGTGAAATTGTAATAGCTATTGTTTTAATAGAATTAGCTTACAATAATCCACAGTTTAATTGGTATATTATAAATATGCCCATTGGAAAGTTTTTTACAAGAGAAGAACTTTCAAATATGCTTAGTGAGTGTAAAGCTACCAATAATGATATAAAATTTATTATTTCAGCGTTGAAAAGAATTGCAAAAGAAACACCTTTCGGGACAACATTGAATTTTATGAGTGTGGAAACAAAAGGAAAAGTTGTTATATCAGCCAAAAGAAACAAATGTTCCATTTATAATTCACTTGTTTTGCTGTATGCTCTTTACAGATACGCAGAAGAAAACGACACTTGGAGTTTTCCGATGTCGTCGCTTTTGGATTTGACTAAAAAATCAGCAGGAATAAGCCCTGTAAGAATTTTTGGTTTTGATGAAGATGACCTTGAGCCGATGTTGAGAGGACTTTCGGCAAAGTACGAGGATTTTATTAATGTGACATTTACCCATGACCTTGATAAAATATCTTTGAGAGAATATCATACTTCGGCTGATGTGCTGAAATTACTGGAGGAGGAATGATGGTATGCAAGATATGAGAACCTATGAACAGTATTTTTCAATAGATAAAGCTTATTATCCTGTCATTAATCCTGAATCTGTCAAAGACACCGAACTGAAATGGAATCGTACCTATCCACATAAAGGATTTGTTGATTTTCTAAAAGCCGTTGTCCGTATGATTAATCGTGAAAATAATAAAGCTAAAAATGATTTGCTGGTGCATGGTGCTTTCGGTACAGGAAAATCCCGTTTTATCTGGACATTATCTAATTTATTCAAATGTACAGATAAAGAATTTGAAGATTATTTTCAATCTTATGAGTTACTAAAGAAAGAAAAGGAACTGAAAAGTAGGTTTACAAGAATACGCAGTGAAAAAATTTTAACTGTTTTTAAATATTCCAGTGGCGAAATAAACACCGTACAAGATTTTGTTGTTGCTGTATACGAAAGTATTGCAAAAGAGTTGATAAGGAATGGATATAATAGTATTGCGGAAAAGACAGTAAGAGGCAGTGTCGCCGACAGAATTACAGAACCCAAGTGGAAAAATTTTTTTGAAGAGTGTTTCAAACAGCCAAAGTATAGAGGATTAGGCAGTATATATGGCAGGTCAGTTGAAGAAGTCGCTGACCGTCTGAGGAACACAAACAGAAATGTCGAAAATTTGTTACGGGATTTATTCAAGATTGCCAATGATGAAAAAATTATTATTTATGAAACAACAGTAGAATTTCTGAAAGAATGGATTAAAGAAGTTATTGAGGTGAATAATCTTTCACATATTGTATTTATGTGGGACGAGTTTTCATCAATGTTCAAGAAAATGAAAGATGTACTGGACAGTTTACAGACTTTACAGGAATTACACGACAGCAAACCATTTAATTTCATTGTTGCTACACACGAAAATTACGCTAATGGTGTTGATGGTTCAGCTGTTTTTGACAGATTTAATCAAGTTAAGGTAGAAATGCCTGATGTTGTTGCTTTTGATTTAATCCATGACGCAATAAAACCGATAGATATTCCTATCGTCAAAGACGAATATTCAGAGTTGGTCAAAGATATTACCGAGTATACTTATGAACCAAGAAAAATCGTTTGTGAAAAAGCAAAAATCGATACAGAAACAATGAAAAGTATTTTGCCGATACACCCTATGGCGGCACTTATGCTGAAATATATTTCGGTTGAATTTGCATCTAACCAGAGAAGTATGTTTAATTTTATCAAAAATGAAGATGAAAATATGCACGCTTTCCAATGGTTTATCAAAAATCGCAGTCCTGAAAACGGTGATATATTAACAATAGATTATCTTTGGGATTTCTTTTATGTATCGGGAACAGATGAAAATTCCCATACAACAGGCAAAAACAACTTAAGCAGGTTAATTGCTACAATTCTTGATACCTATGTCATCAACGAAGACAGAATGGATAGTGAAGAAGAACGCAGAGTATTGAAAACCGTGTTGATGATGCAGGCAATATCCCGCAAGCAGAAAAACGCTGTTGAGCTATTGCGTCCGACAGTCCGTAATATTCGATTGGCTTTTGAGGGAGATATTGCATTGGAAAGTGACAAGGCAATCAATATTCTTGAAAATCTTCTCATAGGAAAGAAAAAAATTCTTTACAGAGATGATAGTGGAAGAGTACCTGAATATGCAGCAAATATCGAATCGGGTGACCAGTCAAAAATTGATGAAATCAAGGAAAATTTGCGGAAAAATACCAAAACTTCACAGTTGGTCAGTAACGGAGAGTTGTTGACGGCTTTCAATTTCGGTGATTATCTGAAAGCAAGATTTGATTTTACAAACTATGTAACGGTAGATAATGTCAGAACGGAAGTCGGTAAAGTGGCAAACCATAATAACCGATTTAAAATCAAAACAATCATCTGCTTTGCCAGAAATGAAGACGAACAACGCAGATTGAGAGAAAAAATTGATGAGTTGAAAAAAGAAGAAGATTACAAGGATATTCTTTTCATTGACGCAACATCATCAATTTTAGGGACAGATGAATTTGATATGTGGCTTAATGCGTCCGCAATGGAAGAAAATTTCCGTAAGCCCGACCCGTCCCTTGCTGATAA
>CACYDZ010000363.1 GCA_902773265.1 uncultured Ruminococcus sp. | reverse complement strand
GTTCTCAATACCAAGCTTTTTCATTAGCGGTTTAAAGGCAGACTCGTTATAATACTTGGTTGACATTTTTTTAAAGCCTATAAACTCTGTCGTATGGATACGATAACAATACTGTGGAAACAGGTATTCGGTGCCTTCTACAGCAAGCCGTTCTTTTATGTAAGGCAGAACTTGAGCTGGGATAACAACGCGCCTGTTCTTACCGGCGTCAGTTTTAATACCTTCTACGATGTAATACACAGTTTCTTTGTCAATGACTGTCGTATGAACTTGTTCTTTCTTTATTTTAAGAAACTCACCGGGACGATAGCCAAGATAACACTGACAGTATATGTATGCCGCGTACTTGTTGTTTGGTATTTCATTCTTTACCAATTTAATCTCATCAGGAGTCAGAGGTTCGCGTGGTGTTTGTTCGTGCCTGCCAATGTAAAGGTTATCTGTTATATCTTTCTTAACAATATCCATATCAAGAGCGTATGCCCAAATGAGTCCAGCTGTGACCTTCATTAACTGATGGGTGCGCTTACCGGCTTTGCAGTTATCCATACACGCTTGGAGCTCGGGAGCTGTAATAGTGTCGATCCGCCTGTACCACAGTGGCTCAAAATGTTTGTATGCAAACTCATAGTTATCTTTCATTGTCTTTTCAGACACGCGAGGAGCATAATAGGCTTTCCATTTTTTAAATACTTCATCCAGAATCAAGCCGCTTCTGTTCGAGAGCATCGATTTCTCTGGCAAGCCTGACAACATTTTCTGCACGTAAAGCGCTTTCCTGCCGAATAGCGTTGCCATAGTTCGTTAACTCTCCGGCGTTCTGATACTTTGTAGCTTGATACTGAACAAGATTCATATTATGAGAATGGTTAGAGGCATCCCTATCGAAGTTTTCAATCATCCAGTCCAGATTTGTCTTATCAAGCTCACGTTCTTTCTGAGCTTGTTCAATCTGAAGGTCCTGAATAGCCTTTTCTCTGCTGTTGATCTCGTCCTGCAACCTGCGCTGCATGGCGATATCAAGAGAACCTTTCCTGATGCCTTCGTCATACTGAGCCTGAAGTTCCGCAAGCGCGGTCTTCTCAGCCTTGAGGATGTCAGGAATGTTGTTCAGGTAACGTTCCATCGCCGACGTATCCAGTATATTCAAGACCTAAATCAGATAGCTTTGTTTTCATTTCGCCTTCTAAATCGCCTGCAACTGAAACGTTTCCTTTCCCGGTGGAGTCAGAAGGGAACAGGATGGTTCGCTGATGTACGGGATGATTATGACGATGAGCACGTTGTTGTGGACGCTTATTATGGAAGCTCCATATATGACACAGCCTCCATGTCGAGGATTATCGATTATGTGATCCTGATAGCAAACGATCTTGGCATTCCTACCCTCACTCCGAAAGAAGAAGAACGGATGCTGGCTGCATGGGGCAGAAAGAAGGGTACCACATGAGTGAGTCTATCATGCAGACCCAGAAAGAATGTTATCTATGCGGCAAAAAAACATGTCTTGAGCGCCATCACATACTTTCGGGGGTGGCAAACCGTAAGCTATCTGAAAAATATGGGCTTTATAAAATGGTTTGAAGGAAGTAGATAGAGTGGATGATATCTCAAAAGATATGGATGAAAGCCAAAGAATAGCTCGGATGGCAGGACCGAAAATAAAAGAACTTTTTATGCAAATTCCGAATCTGTTTGTAAACAACGATCTCTTAATTTATCCTGTCGAGAATCAAAAAATAAATATATTGAAGCATTTGGACAATAGTTCAGGAATAGATTATTACGTTGTAAGTAAGAGCGCGAACCGAACTGTGGCTTTAGCTTGGCGGGCTATAAAATGTAAATACACACAATATCCCAACAATGGAGTCTATAATGCATTTTCAATCCGACAGAAACGGAATAAAATACATTCTGAGGAAAATTGTGAACTAAACAAAAGAACAGACGCCATAAAACTTGGATTGGTTTATCCTGAATTTACAGCACAAGCTCATTATGATCCGTTGGACAACGACTCCTTGCTATCTCTGGCAATAGCAAGGACATCAGATATATATGAAGCTTTCAATAAAGGTCTTTATCGTGTATGTAATCCAAACGGGAAAAACAAAGAAGTGTTTTTCTATGATGTATTCTGGTGCAAAATGAAAGAAAATGGATATAACGTATACGACTGGTATAGAGATCAGAGATGCGAACAAACAGCTTTTCTTAACGAAATCGCAGGAAGAAAAAATGAAAGTTGATTATTATATGTGCAGGTATCTTAGGAATATCATATAAAACACTCGAAAACAGAATAAAAAAGGAGAATCAATGTGACAAACAAAGAATATTTTACGAAATTTATGGATGAAGTGTTTGACGCCGATAAAAAGACTGTAGAACAGCTTGTTGCCGATGAAAAATATTGCGAATTTGAAGATGACGTAATGGACATACTTAAAAGAGATTTTGCTAAACTGGGATGCGATACAGATGTTGGAGAACCAACGTGGCTCGGCATGGGATGGTGGCTTCGTTCTCTAATTGAGGATTCAACAATAGCTTATTTTGAGCAAAAATATAGACCAATACAATAGTAACAGTAGACAAAAAACAAATAAGTGATTATACTAATTAGTAATCTATTTAGTTGCAGAAACTAAATGGATGGAGGGTAGTCCGGTGGGTAGTAGAGCAAACTTTTACAAGTCTCTGCAAACCAGAACTACCGAAATATAAGGTGGAGCGGTATCGAAGTGGTCATAACGGCCCTGACTCGAAATCAGGTGACGGGCAACCGTCCGTGGGTTCGAATCCCACCCGCTCC
>CACYDZ010000362.1 GCA_902773265.1 uncultured Ruminococcus sp. | reverse complement strand
GACCATCGAAGCTATGTATTCAATCGCCATAAGCGAAAAGGCTTTTAGTTTTCACCATAATCGTATTTTTCGATAGGAAAGCATTGTCAATTACTCGATTTTTATTTCTGTTATTTCGCTAATATATTTAAGCAGCGCTTTATCCTCACAATATAAGAAACAGCCTTTTTGTCCCCTAGAAAGTAGTGTTTTATAGGTATTTCTGATAAGTCGGTCAGCAAGCACCGCGTTTTTACAAGTGCGAATCCCCGAAGATTTATCGCTTATCGCTTCTTTTGATGGGTCTGTAACAACTTTCCTGTTTTCGTAACGCAAATCCTGACCTATAATGATACCACAGTAATCAAACTCTAACCCTTGAGTAGTATGTATACATCCTACTTGTTCGAAAGAATCTGGATTTATTGCAAATAAAGTGTTGGAAAAATTCCACTTTGCGCGAAACCCATCTTCTAGCACTATATCATAATCATCACCTTCAGGATTTGACTGACTCACCCACTCGTAGCAATAACCTGCAATCATTCTTGATTTGTTATTAATGTTGTTCTTTTCTCTCAGTGCTTCTCTCATCTTTGTAGGTGAACTAAATAGTCTCAAATCATAGTCATAGTCAAATATGTAATTAGCTGTTTCTTTGATATTTAGGAGGTTATCTATGAAATTCAAATATCCGTCACTACCATTACACCGAAATTGTGATACGAGGTCCAAATCAGAACCTTCATATACTTTAGCACCGTGATAAGCCGCCCATTTGCGTATTTCGTCTTTACTACCTATATCTTTAGTGGTAATTTTCTGATCCTCATCAATAAAGAAAACTGTAACTCGGCCAGCATTAATCAGTTCTTTAACTTGGTTTTCGCCATGAAAAATAGCAGATTTCTTCTTTAACCGGTGAGCTTCATCAACTATTATACAGTCTAAAAGATTAGTGGGAGCATTCCAAAATGAGTCTGATGCCTTAAATAAACTTTTTATATATGAAAGTTTATATTTATTCTGTCTCAATTTCTCAAAATACACATTCCTTGGAGCGGCATTTTTTGTCACATAATTTGCACTATAACCTTTTGATATCAAATCACATAAGAGTTGAATTGCTACAACTGATTTTCCTGTACCCGGTCCTCCAGAAACGATAACAACACTTTTTTCTTCTCCTTTTGTTGGATTAATTGCAACCCTTACTGCTCTTTCTGTGAGCTTTCTTACTGTTTCATATGCAACTTTCTGCTCATCTATCAATATAAATTCCCTGTTTCCTTGAACCATAGAAGCAAGGGCATCTTGTAGAGCTTTTGCAGGTTTTAACTTGCCATGGTCAATTCTCATCAACAAGTCTATACCATCTTTTTCTTTGATAAAAGTTTTGATAAATGAACGTAGTTTATCTGTATCCTGCTGCAAAAAAACCGGTGCAACAGATATAGCTTCCCTATACAAATGATTATCGATATGTGACCGATTGTTTTCTCTATAATTATGAAGAAATGCACAAGGGCGAAGACTTATTTTTCCACGATAAACATCCTCATTAAAGTTTTCAATTATTTTTGCATAACTATAAGCTTGATAGCTCGGATGACAAACAGCACGATTTGCGCCGCCTGTAAATGCTGTAACAACATCAGGACGAGATGTGACCCCACTATCCTCCCATTGTTTTAATTCAACAACCACAACATTCGGATTACCAGATTCATCGTTACCGGCAATCAAAAAATCCACTCTTTTGGATGTCAATGGAATTTGATATTCAATAGCTAGAGAAACATCCTCAGGAATATCATCATCATCTAAAACATTTCTCATATACATAAGAGAATTGTTCCAAGCTCGATATTCGGCAATATTATTATGATGAATGCCGTGATTTTCAAATTGTTGCTGAACTTTTTCAGCAATACAACCGCCTCTAATGTCATCTATAAATCCACGTCTCGTATTTTCATAAATAATCATAATTTTAGCCCCATAATTATATTATTATATCTGAAATCTAATAAATTTACAGTTAGATTATAACACACATATCATATCATATCAACGAAATTTAAAAATTGCAGTACTATACATATGTTTTTTACTAATTATAATTTTATAAGTTGAAAACCATTCGCTTTTATGGTATAATCAATCTGATAATCAGAAAAAAGGAACAGCTATGGATAGATTGACACCTGAACAGCGACGCAAAAACATGAGAGCAATTAAGAACAAAGGCTCAAAAATAGAAACAATGCTTCAAAAAGAGTTGTGGCACAGAGGACTACGATATAGAAAAAATGTTTCAACTGTTTATGGTAAACCTGATATAGCATTTATCGGAAAGAAAGTTGCCATATTCTGTGACAGTGAGTTTTTCCACGGATATGATTGGAATAACAAACGGCAAAATATTAAATCCAATTGTGAATTTTGGATTCAAAAAATCGAAAAGAATATGGAGCGTGATAAAGAGGTCACGGAACGGTTGACATCCGAAGGTTGGATAGTATTACGTTTTTGGGGTAATGAAATAAAAAAAGACTTGTCAGGCTGTGCTGATAAAATAGAAGGCGTGGTTAGAACGAAATGAAAAATAAGACAAAATACAGATCCATTGATTTGTTCGCAGGTATCGGTGGTATCCGATTAGGCTTTGACCGTGCATTTAAAGACGAAATAGAAACGGTATTTGTCAGTGAATGGGACGAAAAAGCACAAGAAACTTACCGCGCAAATTTTCATGATTATTTCGATATAGCCGGCGATATAACAAAAATCGATGAAAAAAGCATACCCGGTTTTGATATTTGTTTGGCGGGCTTTCCTTGTCAGGCATTCAGCATGGCGGGACGCAAACAGGGATTTGATGATGACTACAAAGGCACTTGCAGAGGAACATTGTTTCTTGATGTTGCTCGCATCTGCGACTATCACAAACCTAAAGTCATCTTTTGCGAAAATGTTAAAGGTTTGACTATCCATGACAGAGGACGCACATATAAGATCATCAGGAAAACATTTGAAGATTTAGGCTACAAAGTATTTGATAAAATCCTTAACAGCAAAGATTACGGTGTTCCGCAGAATCGTGAAAGAATATATCTGATTGCATTTCGTAATGATATCGCTCCAAATGAGTTTGTTTTTCCCGAACCTACCGATACATCAAAAATTCTATGGGATATCCGTGAAAAGGATCCTGTACCGGCAAAATATTACCTGAGCACTACATATATGGATACCCTTGTCGCTCACAAAAAGCGCCACGAAGCAAAAGGTAACGGTTTTGGTTTTGAAATCAGAGATTGGAGTGATGTGGCGGGCGCAATAGTATGCGGAGGTATGGGAAGAGAAAGAAATCTTGTTGTCGATAATCGACAAAAAAACCTTGTTCCTACCACACATATCAAAGGAGAAATCAATCCTTACGGTATTCGAAAGATGACTCCCCGCGAATGGGCAAGACTACAGGGATATCCAGATGATTTTATCCTTCCCTTGGCAGATACACATTTATATAAACAACTCGGAAACAGTGTAACGGTTAATGTAATAGAGGCTATCGCGGAAAGAATTTACAAAGAACTGGAAAAAGAGACTCACTAAAAACGAGCCTCTTTTAACATACCTTGATTCACTAAAATCGAAATAATTATTTGTTATGGCTTATAAATATAGCCGCCCATTGGATTTTCTGTAGACGGACGAATATAGGAAATATCCATTCCGGTATCTTGACGAAGCTTCCTTAAAGATCTTTCCCAATCTCGAACATTGGCCACGACCTGCAATTTATACGGATCAATAATTTCATTCGGGTGAGCCATAAAATATGCCGACAGCTTTTTACCTGCGCCAGACATTTTGGAAATCTTCCGCATTAATTCAGAATCTTCGTCAGAAAAAAAGCTCTTTTTCCCGCCGTTACAATCAGTGCATAAGGTCCACAAATTATCGATGACTGTTTCCCCTCCCATATCCACGGGAATACGATGATCAACAGCCAATTTGACACCGTCCTCAATACCGCGACCGCATCTCTGACACCTCGAATTATCTCGCTGTAATACAGCGTATCTAAGCTTATCATTAATCGCCCCTCTTATTATTGGCTCATTTATCGGCTCGGCACTGGTCAAAATGTAACCCGTTTTGGTAGCCCTGATATCAAGCCCCGTTTCCTTTCGCAGCGTGCGCAGAGTCCGTTGCCAATCCGTTATATTACCTGCAACTTCTCTAAGTGTTTCTCTTGGAATATCTTCTCCTACGTGTTCCAAGAAATAATTATGTAGCTTTGTTTTCGCTCCGGCCATATGAACAATCCCCTTTTCGTTTTTTATACACCTATTCTATCAGAAAGAAGCACACTTGTCTATAAAGAGGATAAAAAAATGAATACTATTGGTAGTTTGTTTTCCGGCATTGGCGGAATAGATATTGGCTTCAGGCAAGCGGGATTCGACATCATATGGGCAAATGAAATAGACAGAGATGCCTATTCCACGTATAAATTGAACTTTCCCGAAACTACACTTTTTAAGGGTGATATTCGTAATCTTGAGGAATCCATGCTGCCAAAAGTTGATATTATAACGGCGGGTTTCCCTTGTCAACCGTTTTCAGTTTGCAGTAATCAAAAAGGATTTGGAGATGATCGTGGCAATCTTTTCTTTGAAATAATGCGTATTGCTGATGCCGTTAAGCCACAGCTTATTCTTCTTGAAAATGTCGCAAATCTTGTTGAGCACGATAAAGGACGCACTTTTAATGTAATTCACAACGAGTTAGTATCAAGAGGGTATTTTCTACGTTATATGGTTACCGACGCTTGTGATTACGGTATTCCTCAACATCGTACAAGAACATATCTGCTTGCATTTCGTGACGTTGAACAATGTGAATCATATCGTTTTCCCGATAAGGTCAAGTTGGAAAAACGAGTATTTGATATAATTGATAAATCTGTAAAAGTTGATGATATATTTTATCTTCCCGAAAACACGTCGAAGTACAATAAAATGGCTAAAGCTATTACCGATGAAAATCAAATCTATCGTTTTTCGGACTACGGGATACAAAAAAGTAAAGACGGTATCTGCTTTACACTAAAAGCAAATATGGGCACATGGTATGACCGAGTACCTATAATAAAAGACAATTTCGGGATCCGCACTATCACACCCGATGAGTGTTTGGCGTTAATGGGATTTCCTCAGGGATTTAAGATTGCAGATATTTCATCAAAATCCGCTTATAAACAAATCGGTAATTCAGTTTGTGTACCGGTTGTATTTCAGATTGCAAATAACATAAAGTAAAAGCATCAGGTTCGATATTCCTGATGCTTTTACTTTTATACGAGCGTTGCCGTTGCATTCAGCTCACGG
>CACYDZ010000361.1 GCA_902773265.1 uncultured Ruminococcus sp. | reverse complement strand
CCCTTTAAAATCCCACAAGGGGCGTTGCCCCTTGACCCCACGAACTTTTTGAAAAAAGTTCGACAAAAACTTTTATGGCTCACTTCGTTCCGATGTCAGAATTAAGTTAATGACATCAGCCACCCCTTGACCCTGTCTACTTTTGAAAAAGTGAACAAAATTTTTCACTGTCATAGCTGACACTTAGTTTTTCATTCCGCTGGCATTCAGATTTTTATAAAATAATTATTGAAAGAATATATGGTATTGTGATATAATTTTGATAAGATATTTATAAAAAGGGAGTGATGTTGTATGCGTATACTGATACTGTATGCGTCCACAGGTGGCGGACACAAAAGAACTTCTGCTGCAATGAAAAAATATATTGAAGAAAGCCGACCAAACGATGTTGTCAGAATGGTAGATGCTCTGGAACAAATCAGCCATATTTATAATAAGACGATTTCTGAAGGATATGAACTCATGGTCAAAGCCGCTCCGAAATTTTTCGGTACAGTGTACAATCAGACCAACAAAGACAGTACGATAAATGACCTTGCTGTAAAGATACAACACCGTCTTGCCAAAAAATTATTACCGCTTATGGTAGAATTTCGTCCTGATGTCATTATTACCGTACAGGCATTTTGTGTAGACATGGCAGCACGGATTAAATCGAAATATAAAATGGATATTCCTATTATTTCTCTGATAACTGATTTTGCTACTCATAAAATGTATGTACAGGACGGTGTAGATGCCTATGTGGTTTCCAACAGCGAAATGGTAAATTCTTTAAAAGAACTCGGTGTTGATGAAACGGCGATACAAGTCAGCGGTATTCCCATTGACCCTGATTTCTATCATGATTTTGATAAACAGGCATTAATCCGTAAATTCGGTTTAAATCCTGATTTACCGATAGTCTTGTTTATGGCAGGAAGTTTTGGTGTGAAAGCAATTTTTAAAATTTATCTTCATCTTGTGGAAACAAGTGCGGAATTTCAGGCAATCGTCATTACCGGAAAAAACAAACGGCTGTATGATGAATTTGATTATCTTCTTGAAGAAAATTCTGAAAGCGGAGAAACTTCTCCGTCACAGACAGAAAACAGTGTAAGATACTATATCGGTAACTATGGCGTAAAACCGACAAAATTACTGTATTTTGTGGATAATATACAGGAATATATGTATATTTCTGACCTTATTGTTACTAAACCCGGCGGACTGACAGTAAGTGAGTCGATTGCTTCTGTATTGCCTATGGCAATTTTCAGTGCATTTCCCGGTCAGGAAGCGGATAATGCAGATTATCTGGAAAAATACAACATGGCAGTAAGATTGCCTAAAAAAAATCCTGAAAAAGTCATTCACGAAATTTTACTCAATCCTGAAAAACTAGAATCCATGAAAAATGCCTGTCGTGAACATAATAAAGGTAATTCTGTAAAACAAATGATTGAACTGGCAGAAAATCTGGTAAAAAGTTACCACATCAGAAACAAAACTTATGACCCTGACCTCGTAAAAGAAATATTTTCTCAATACTATTCGGTGAATGACGATGAAGAATAAAATTTTGTTCAATATTATCAGTATCTGTGTTCTGGGGGTTACGCTGTCTTTGAGTGGGTGTAACAATAATGAACAGAATACGGTTCTCCCCAATGCGGATAATCTTCTGGCAAGTGTACAGAAAAGCAGTAATTCTCCCCAATACGATTTTATCACCTCCGCAAAACAACCCGAAGAATACAGTACCTATATCAATAAAAGTACAGAACTGGGTCTGAAAATGCTGAAATCGGAAAATTATGATAAGGAAAATACGGCTGTTGCTCCGCTTTCGGTTTCGCTGTCACTTTCGGCGATGGCAAACAGTACGGCTAAAGATACTCTCCGTCAGATTAAGAATTTTGTCGGTACGGCTAATTTGAATATGGACACGATTAATCAGTGCAGTGCCTATATTTCTCAGCGTATCCGTTTCTTTAATAAAGATGGTAATGGGGTCTTTGATACTGCCACT
>CACYDZ010000360.1 GCA_902773265.1 uncultured Ruminococcus sp. | reverse complement strand
GAATTTTATTTCTGCTTTCATTTCTATCACCTGCTTTATTATCGCAGTTTCTTTTTCTTTTAGCAAGTACTTAAGTTAATGACATTGCAGGGGCAAAGCCCCTTAGCAGGATTTTAAAGGGCGGCAGCCCTTTAATCGGCTAAAAAATCAAACAAAATCTGCATATGCAGATTTTGCCTTACTTTTTTGAAAAAAGTTGACAAAAACTTTTATGGCTCACTGCGTTCGGGATTTTTCTCCCCCATTTCCCGAATAACAAAATTTCCTTTCTGACCGTAAAGGTCAGAAAGGAAATTTTGCCGTTTGATTGGAACGCATATATAAAGATTTAAGATTATTTTTCACTCAGGACAATATTTTCAACGACTTTTTCGATGTTGCTCTGACAAAGACCGAAAAGTTCAAGTAACTGTTTTGCGGGGCCTGAATAGCCGAACTCATCATTGACACCGATTTTAGTAACTTTTACAGGACATTCCGCAGTAACAACTTCACACACAGCGTCACCAAGACCCCCGATGATATTATGTTCTTCCACAGTAACGATACGACCTGTTTCCTTAGCAGCTTTAATAATGAGTTCACGGTCAATAGGTTTAATGGTATGTATATTGATAAGTCTTGCATGAATACCCTTGTTTTCAAGAGATTTTACGGCTTTGAGTGCCTCATTGACAACCAGACCTGTGGCAACAACAGTGATATCATTACCCTCATGGAGAGTAATCCCCTTACCGAGAGTGAACGAATAAGTTTCGGGGTCATTGAAACTGTCGATAGCCAGTCTGCCAAGACGGATATACACAGGACCTTTATAGGCATAAGCGGCTTTTACTGCTTCAGTCATTTCATAGTGGTCAGCGGGATTGAGAACAACCATATTGGGAATAGCTCTCATAATAGCAATGTCTTCAATACACTGATGGGTAGCCCCGTCCTCACCGGTAGAAATACCAGCGTGTGACCCTGCAATTTTGACATTCAGTTCAGGATAAGCCACAGAATTTCGGATTTGTTCAAAAGCTCTTCCAGTAGCAAACATCGCAAATGAAGCAGCAAACGGAACTTTTCCTGATGTTGCCAGACCTGCCGCCACACCTATCATATTTCCCTCAGCAATACCACAGTTGATAAAGCGTTCAGGATAGGCTTTCTGAAAGATACCCGTTTTGGTAGCCGCCGCCAAATCAGCATCAAGTACAACGATATCGTCATGTGTTTTTGCCAGTTCACAAAGTGCCAGTCCGAAACTTTCTCTGGTTGCCTTATTGATAATCTGTGCCATTAGACAAGAGCCTCCAATTCATTCAATTTTTGTGTCAGTTCATTCATCGCCACTTCATACTGTTCCTTGTTAGGTGCGGTACCGTGCCAGCCGACCTGATTTTCCATAAACGAAACATCTTTACCCTTGACAGTCTTAGCGATAATCACACTCGGAACACCCTTGACTTTTCTGACACTTTCGAAAGCATTTTCAATTTCGTCAAAATCATGACCGTCAATTTTAACTACATTGAAACCAAAGCCCTTGAATTTTTCGTCCAGTGGTTCAACACCGCCGACTTCCTCAACAGTACCATCAATCTGCAAACCATTACAGTCTACAATAAAACAAAGGTTGTCTAATTTTTTATGAACAGCAAACATTGCCGCTTCCCATACCTGACCTTCTTCACATTCACCGTCACCAAGCAAGGTATAAACACGGTAATTTTTCTTATCCAGCTTACCTGCCAGTGCCATTCCACACGCTGCTGAAACACCCTGTCCAAGCGAACCCGAACTCATATCAATTCCCGGTGTACTTTTCATGTCAGGGTGACCCTGCAACATTGCTCCTACATGACGGAGTTTTGTCAGTTCATCCCACGCAAAAAAGCCTTTAAGTGACAATATCGCATACAAACTCGGACAACAATGACCTTTGGATAACACAAAACGGTCACGCTCACTCCAGTGAGGGTTATTTGCATCCACATTCATTTCTTTGAAGTAAAGGTAGGTATAGATATCTGCCGCTGACAACGACCCACCCGGGTGACCTGATTTTGCATTGAAAGTGCCGATAATAGCACCCATACGGGCTTTACAGGCTAAAATCTGAAACTGCAGTTTTTCTGCACTGTTCATAATTAGAATACTCCCTTTCTTAAAACATCTTGTTTTACAAGTGGCAAATTGTTACATCTCACAAATTTCCACATGGTCGCTACTACATTATATACGAAATTGTCTTTCATTACAAGACCCTTTTTTCAGGTTTATCGGATTATCTGCGACAATTTTTTATAACAATTAGCAATTTTCAATTAGCAATTAGCAATTTTAGTTTTTCTCAGTGTCAGCGGTGACAATTAAAAGTTTCGGTCAAGCCTTTTCAAAGGCTTGTGGGGTCAAGGGGCAAAGCCCCTTGTGGGATTTTAAAGGG
>CACYDZ010000359.1 GCA_902773265.1 uncultured Ruminococcus sp. | reverse complement strand
TAAAGGGCTTTGCCCTTTAAAATCCCACAAGGGGACTTTGTCCCCTTGACCCCTACCACTTTTGAAAAAGTGGACAAAACTTTTATGGTTCACTTCGTTCACAATAGCAGAATTAAGTTAATGACATTGCAAAAAACTTTCCGTTGTGTAAGCCGACACTTATTTTTCTGTAACGAATGATTTTTATTGATGATTTTTATTGATACAAAGGATATTTTTTACAGATTTCGTTTACACCCTGACGAACGGTTTCGGCATTATTTTCAAAGTCGTTGATAACCATAGAAATATATTCGGCAATTTTTTCCATATCGTCTTCCACAAGACCTCTTGTGGTTACTGCGGCTGTACCAATACGGATACCGCTGGTAACAAACGGACTTCTGGGTTCATTGGGAACGGTGTTTTTATTAACAGTAATATACACTTCATCAAGACGATGTTCCAGTTCTTTTCCCGTGAGGTCGGTATCACGCAAATCCAGAAGCATGACATGGTTATCCGTACCGCCACTGACAAGTTTGTGACCTCTTTTCAGTAAGCCGTCAGCCAGTGCCTTACAGTTTCTGACAACCTGTTCTCCATAGGCTTTAAATTCAGGCTTGAGTGCCTCACCAAGACAGACTGCTTTTGCAGCAATCGTGTGCATTAAAGGTCCTCCCTGTGTTCCGGGAAAGATAGCCTTGTCGATAAGTTTTGCGTGTTCTTCTCTACAGAGAATTAATCCCCCTCTGGGGCCTCTCAAAGTCTTGTGGGTAGTGGTGGTCACAAAGTGGGCATATTCTACAGGGTTCGGGTGTACGCCTGCGGCAACCAGTCCCGCAATATGTGCCATGTCTACCATCAGGTATGCTCCGACTTCATCAGCAATTTCACGGAATTTCTTGAAATCAATTATTCTCGGATAAGCACTTGCCCCTGCGACAATCATAGCGGGTTTACATTCTCTGGCAATTTCCAGTACCTTGTCATAGTCAATTCTGTGGGTAATAGGGTCGACACCATAGGAAACAAAGTTGAAGTATTTTCCTGACATATTGACAGGTGAACCATGTGTAAGATGTCCGCCCTCACTGAGGTTCATTCCCATTACGGTATCTCCCGGCTTCAACATCGCAAAATATACTGCCATGTTTGCCTGAGCTCCCGAATGTGGCTGTACATTGGCATGTTCTGCACCGAAAAGTTCACAAGCACGCTTTCTGGCAATCTCCTCTACAATGTCTACACACTGACAACCTCCGTAATAGCGTTTTCCCGGATATCCTTCGGCATATTTATTGGTCAGCACACTTCCCATCGCTGCCATTACCGCCGGCGAAACTATGTTCTCAGACGCTATCAATTCCAGATTTCTCTGCTGTCTTTTCAGTTCTTTTCCCATCGCAGACGCTACTTCTTCATCATAATTTCCCACAAATCCTATTGTGTCTAACATATCCTTGTACATTGGAATGACCACTCCCGTTTTTTCAAATATTCGTCTAGATTTTATCATATACGACTTATCCTGTCAAGATATTCTCAAATCATTCTCCAAACGGCTGACAAGCAAATTATTATTGACAAAATCTGCATATGCAGATTTTGTCTGAATTTTCAGCCGATTAAAGGGCTTTGCCCTTTAAAATACTACAAGGGGACTTTGTCCCCTTGACCCCTACCACTTTTTGAAAAAAGTGGACAAAAACTTTCCGTTTTTATAGTTACAAGTTGTTTTTCTGTAAATTACGAATGACAATTTCAGAAAAGCAGGCGTAAAAATACTTGAAAATTGGCGGTGCATATGCTACAATAAAAACTGACATTTTTGACGGTAAAGTTCAACCATAAAAAATGTACATTATCCTAAGGAGTTATACAAGAATTTATGATTTCGTTTAATGTGCCACCCGTTGTAGGCGGAGAAAAAGAAAATATTGCTGATGTTCTGCAATTACGGAAAATCAGCGGTGATGGAAAATATACAAAACTGTGCAGTGAGTGGATTGAAAAAAAGACGGGAACAGCCAGAACTTTACTCACAACATCATGTACACACGCAACAGAAATGGCAGCACTTCTTCTGGATATCCAACCTGGTGATGAAATCATCTTACCGTCTTATACCTTTGTATCTACCGCAAACGCATTTGTTCTGCGGGGAGCAACGGCTGTATTTGTCGATATCCGTCCCGATACTATGAATATGGACGAAACTCTCATTGAAGAAGCTATCACACCAAAAACAAAAGCGATTGTTCCTGTACACTATGCAGGTGTTTCCTGTGAGATGGACACCATCATGAATATCGCTGATAAATATAACCTGAAAGTCGTTGAGGATGCTGCACAGGGAATTATGAGTACCTATAAAGGCAGACCACTGGGAACAATAGGTGATTTCGGGTGTTATAGTTTTCACGAAACGAAAAATATTTCTATGGGAGAAGGCGGTGCTTTGCTGATAAAGAATACCGCCGATATAGGACAAGCTGAAATTATCCGTGAAAAAGGAACAAACCGCAGTCGTTTCTTTCGTGGAGAAATAGACAAGTATACTTGGGTTGCACCGGGTTCGTCCTATCTGCCCAGTGAACTGAACGCAGCCTTTCTGTACGCACAGTTGTGCAAAGCTCAGGAAATATACGATGACCGAATGAAAAGCTGGAACCTCTATTACGAATTGCTGAAACCTTTACAGCAAGACGGAAAAATTGAACTTCCCTTTATCCCACAGGAATGTGTACACAATGCTCATATGTTCTATATCAAGACAAAAGATATTGCCCAAAGAACCGCTTTGATTACTTATCTGAAAAAACATGAAATCAGTACTGTATTCCATTATGTTCCGCTTCACACAGCACCCGCAGGTGAAAAGTGCGGGAGATTTTCGGGTGAAGATAAGTATACTACCAAAGAAAGCGAAAGATTGTTAAGACTGCCGATGTATTATGGTTTAGGGGACAGCAATGTAGAAAAAGTAGCAGAATGTATCAAAGCATTCTATTGCTGAATATCCCACAGCGGACAGAAAAACAAACTGACTTTGAAAGCAGAGGATTTGCATTGAAAACAGTTTATGAGAAAATCAAACTTTTTATCTTACTGCATTTAATGCTGATGATATATTCTTTCAGTGGAGTATGCAGTAAAAAAGCCGCAGGAACTACCTTTTTAAGCAAAGAATTTTGTCTGTATTATGGCATGATTATTTTTCTGTTGGGATTTTATGCAATAGGCTGGCAACAGATTATCAAAAAATTACCGCTGACTACCGCATTTTCCAATAAGGCTGTCACGATTGTATGGGGACTGGTATGGGGACTGATATTTTTTCAGGAAACTATCACTGTCGGCAAAATTATAGGTGTCATCATTGTGATAAGCGGTGTCGTATTGTATTCGTATGCAGACGGAAATGAGGAACCAAAATTGTGAAAAATTTCAGTATCGCTTATGCTTTGATTTTATTGTTCGGTGTCTTTATCAGTGCAGTATCTCAGGTGATGTTAAAGAAATCTGCCAACAAAAAATATGACAGCCGTATTAAAGAATATCTTAATCCTCTGGTTATTTTTGCCTACCTTATTTTCTTTATGGCAACATTGTTATCTATTGTCGCTTATAAAGGTATTCCGCTTTCTATGGGACCTGTTTTGGAGGCTACAAGCTATATCTATGTTACTGTTTTCGGTGTGAAGATTTTCAAAGAAAAACTGGGAAAGAAAAAAATTATCGCTTTGCTATTGATTATTACCGGTATCATGATTTACTCTTTATGCGGGTAATTTGAATTTTATTCACTTTATTAAAATTGTTTATCCCACATTCAGCTGTGACAATGAAAAGTTTTTGTTGAACTTTTTGGGAAAAGTTCGTGGGGTCAAGGGGCAAAGCCCCTTGTGGGATTTTAAAGGGCAACGCCCTTTAATCGGCTGAAAATTCTCAACAAAATCTGCGTATGCAGATTTTGTCAACAGACAGAAATCTTTCCGACAGTTCTCTTGTAACTGTCGGATTTTTATATATATGGTAAATTTTGCAAAACATTCAGATACAAATATTCAAAATTTCAAATAATATATTCTAAGAATTAATATATATATATATATATCAATATAAGTAATATTATAGTGCAATGAAATTTCAAAAACGAAAGTTCTTGACTTTTTACTGTATATGCGATAGAATGAATTTGTATAAACAAATACAAAAACTGAAAGGATGTATTTATGAAAAAACCTACCACATTAAATACCTGCAACATTCAGAGGAAATTCCCCGAATGGGCAAAAGTCGACCGTGTGATTAACGGTGTTTCCGTCTACAACATGAATATCTTTGATACGGTCATGACCTTTAATCAGGACAATCTCGACGGTGAAGCATTCGATTATTTCGGAACAGTGATTACCTATGGAGAACTTCCCGCTTTAAGAGATGCTTATGCAAGAGCATTGTTATTGGCAGGCGTTAAAGAGGGTGATGTTGTTACCCTTTGTATGCCCGTCAGTATTGAAAATCTCATGCTTCTGTTTGCGTGCAACTTTATCAATGCTATCAGTAACAATGTCAACTTTCTGTTTCTGAAAAACGACTTTCAACTTTATACCTCAGATAAAAAATCCAACATTATTGTCACATTGGACGCTTTTCTGCCTTACTTTGTTGACCATCTGGAAAACAGCAGTATCGAAAAAGTTATCGTGATGAGCCTTGATGATTACCTTCCTCAAGACAAAAAAGGAATGTTTCTGGATACCTCTGAAATGCCGAAAAAAATGCAGGAGGTATTTGACATCAATCAGATTATGCACTGTCTGATGAACCTTGACAAAGTCAAGGGCGTGGAATTTATCAAGCTGGACGACCTCAAGAAAGCAGGTGAACAAAGTGATATTCCTCTTCCCTACGGCCCTACCGATTTAGACCGTGACATCAGCTACTATTATACAAGCGGTACAACAGGCAATCCGAAATGTGTTGTCTATAAAGAATTTTCGCTGAATGCCTATGTCGAAATGCACGCAGGACTGAATACGCAGAACTATGTCGGCGAAAGATGTTTCCAAGCTATCCCCATGACCCATATGACGGGCGAAAGATGTTGTGCTATCATGACACTGGCAAGAGGCGGTACATTAGTCCCCCAGCCTATCTATAACAAGAACGCTTTCGCAAGG
>CACYDZ010000358.1 GCA_902773265.1 uncultured Ruminococcus sp. | reverse complement strand
TACCGTTTCTCTTTCAGAACATTCGTCCTTAACCAAATCTGCATACGCAGATTTGGTTTGGAAGTTTCAGTCATTAAATGGTTTCACCCTTTAAAATCCTATCAGGAGCTTTGCCCCTGAACTCAACGAACTTTTTGAAAAAAAGTTCGATAAAAACTTTTCATTGTCATCGCCCGATTTTCTGTTTTCAAGTTTTGTATCTTTTGGTTTTCCATGTTACTTCAGATATATTAGTTGCAATTTATCTATGACAATGCTATAATAAATTTGTTGTCGACCACAGTAAGCCATTACAAACAGATAAAAAATCTTCACAAGAAAATTTAAAAATTTTTTGACTATAACAATGAAAAGTTTTTTGCCCACTGCTTAAAAAAACGGACAAAAACTTTTCATTGTGTAAGCGAAACAAAGGAGATATTTATGAAAGAAAATTTAGTCAGATTACAGAAATATATGGCAGATAACGGCATAGCATCAAGACGAAAGTCGGAAGAAATGATAGAAGCCGGCATGGTAAAGGTCAACGGCAGAGTGGCAAATATCGGAGATAAAGTCAACCCGAAAAAAGACAAGGTAGTTGTCAGAGGGCGAAAGATTACCGCAGGGTCAAAAACAAAGAAATATTATATTATGTTACACAAGCCGAGAGGTTATGTAACAACGATGAGTGACGAAAAGGGCAGAAAATGTGTTGCCGAACTGGTTAAAGATATTCCTGTGAGGGTGTATCCTGTAGGACGGCTGGACAGAGAGTCGGAGGGATTGTTACTCATGACGAATGATGGAGATTTTGCCAATAAAGTCACTCATCCGTCAAAGCATGTCTACAAGGTGTACAGGGTTACTGTACGACCGTCAATCAATGACGAACAGCTTGAAAAAATGAGTAGTGGAATGATGATTGACGGCAAAAAGACAGCTCCTGCCGAAGTCCGTGTGGTGACAAGAGAAGAAGGAAGATGTGTGTTGGAAATTGTCTTGCGTGAGGGCAGAAACAGACAAATCCGCAAAATGTGTGAACAACTCAATCTGGAAGTGCCAAGACTGAAAAGAATTGCCATAGGACAAGTCAAATTAGGCGGTCTGAAAGCAGGAGCGTGGAGAGAACTTACCAAAGAAGAAGTTCACCGTCTGCAAGCCTCTGCCAATACCACAGAAGTCGATTATTACTGAAAATCATTGTGAATAATACCTAAAAATACATAGATTTTCATTTATGAAAATAGAAAAATCAGCAAAAATACCTTTGACAAAGTTTTTTGCTTGTAGTTTTTGAGTAAATATCTTATAATAGAAACTGTATAATTATTCAAATTATCTAAAGTACGAACGGAGGAAAAAAGATTGCGTACAGAAAATCTGTCAAACATAACAGCGGAGATTGAACAGTCTTCCGCTTACCAAAATCTTTCAGCCCTTTTTGATGAGGGTACATTCACACAGATAGACGCTTATACCATGTCGGGGGACAACCCCACAGAGGTTATTGCCGGGTACGGAATGGTGAATACCTGTCCTGTATATGCTTTTGCACAGAACAGCGATATCTGTGGCGGAGCGATGTCGAAAGCTCATGCCGAAAAACTGCAGAAACTTTATGACCTTGCCGAAAAAACAGGCGTACCCGTAGTAGGTATTTATGATTCTGTCGGTGCGAAACTGTCAGAGGGTATGGAAATGTTAGGTTCATATGGCAAGGTACTCAACAGTGTCAGTAAGCTGTCGGGTGTTGTTCCACAGATATCAGTAATTGTCGGCAACTGTCTGGGAACAGGTGCTTTGAATGCCGTAAGTACAGATATCATCATTATGTCTAAGAAAGCAAAATTATCTCTTAGCGTAACAGGCGAAAATGCAACCGCAGAAGATAACGAAAAAGCAGGTATTACTCACATCACCACGGAAGATACCGAAAGTGCCATTGCCAAAGCTAAAGAACTGATTACTCTTTTGCCGTCCAACAACCTCAGCATTTCGCCGGTTACAGATGCTGATGAACCTGAAGATAATGCAAAATGTCTTGTCAGACAGACTGTTGACAACGGTACATTCATCAGATTTAAAACGGAATACGGCAAACAGGCGGTTATAGGTCTTGGAAGAATTGCAGGAACAGTTGTCGGCATTGTTGCCAACAAGGGTGGTGTGCTTGACGGAGATTCCTGTAATAAAGTATCGTCATTTGTTCGTTTTTGTGACGCATTTGCTATTCCTGTTGTTACTTTTGCCGACAGTGAGGGATTTGAAAATGTCACAGAGGCGAAAAAAGTATCTTCCGCATACGCTGACGCAACAACTGTTAAAATTACCGTTATCAAAGGCAAGGCTTACGGTGCATATTATATTGCGGTAGCCGGGTCAGGTGCAGGTGCTGATATTACATTTGCTCTGGATACAGCAGTTATTTCTCCTTTACCGCCCGTCACAGGAGCAGCCGTTCTCTGGGCAGACAAGATGGCAGTTTCCAAAGAGGAAAGAGAAAAAGTCGTTCAGGAATATATCAACACGGAATGTACCGCTGTAAAATCGGCACAGTATGGTTATGTCAACGATGTGATTGCCAGAGAAGATGTCAGATTTAAGGTCTATACGGCACTCGAAATGCTGTCAGGCAAGAGAGTGGCTACTATGCCGAAAAAACACAGTACTATATATTAATCCCACAATTTGCGAAAGCAAAGTTTCACAAAAGTTTTTGTCAGACTTTTTTCAAAAAGTTTGGCGATTGTCAAGGGGCAGACCTTGACACGGGATTTTTAAGGGCGGTAGTCCTTAAACAAAACGATAAATATATAACATAAGAGGTTGAAATCTATGAAAAATTTAAGAATTACAGTAAACGGTACAAGTTATGATGTTCAGGTAGAAGAACTTGCAGAGGGTACAGTTTCCACAGCAACAGCTCCTGCACCGAAAAAAACAGCTCCTGTAAAAGCGGCAGCTCCTGTTAAAGCAGGTTCGGGCGAACCTGTAAAAGCACCTATGCCGGGTGTTATTCTCGATATAAAAGTTTCTCAGGGACAGAGCGTCAAAAAAGGCGACTGCGTATTCATTCTTGAGGCGATGAAAATGGAAAACGAAATCTTTGCCCCTGTTGACGGCACTGTTGAGAGCGTTACCGTATCCAAAGGACAGAATGTCAATTCAGGCGAAGTCCTTATGACTATCAACTGATAAAGTCTAACCCGAAAG
>CACYDZ010000357.1 GCA_902773265.1 uncultured Ruminococcus sp. | reverse complement strand
GCAAAAGTAGTTGTCGGTCATGCAGAAGAAAATTCTATGGAGATTGAGATAGAAGAAACGGTGATAAAAGTTGAGGGACATTGTTATGCTGAGGGAACTACCCTTGAAATAACATTACCGCCGTCAGGGATATATGTTCCTGGTGATGGCAACGGACAACTGGAAGCCTATATAGAATCGGTTATCTATAAGGGCAAATACAACGAAATTATTCTGGAAACAGAAAATCACCGTTGGTTAATGACAAGTCTGCAGGATGAACAGGTTGCCACAAGTATTCCGATATGTTTCAATTTTGAAAATGCTCATTTTTCGGAGGATTATGAGGGCGGTGAACATGGAGGTGACGGTGAATGAAATCGAAAGCACCTTCTATACCGTATTTAATCTGGATGTTACTTTTTACCATAATACCACTGATAATGGTAGTCTACTATGCGTTTACGGACAAAAGCGGTAATTTCACTGTACAGACCTTTAAAGACAGTTTATTTTATACCGATGTGTTTATCAAGTCATTATGGATAGCCTTAGTATCAACGCTGTTGTGTCTGGTACTTGCCTATCCGTTAAGTTATGTGATGTCACGGTCTTCCCGCAGGGGACAGAATATTTTAACTATGCTGATAATGCTGCCGATGTGGATGAACTTTATTCTGAGAATTTACGCATGGGTATTGTTGTTGCAGAATGACGGTCTGATTGATTTAGCAGTCAAGTTTTTAGGGTTAGATGTACCGCTTTTAGGCAATGCCGGAGCAGTTATATTGGGAATGGTCTATAACTATCTGCCGTTCATGATACTGCCCATTCACGCCGTCATGCTGAAAATTGACAACAGTCTGATAGAAGCCTCTAAAGATTTAGGGGCAAACAAGTTCAATGTATTCCGCAAGGTAGTATTCCCGTTAAGTATTCCGGGAATTATCAGTGGCACAACTATGGTATTTGTTCCGACTGCCAGTACTTTTCTTGTGGCACAGTACTTAGGCGGTACAGGAGATAAAATGATTGGTGATGTCATTGAAAACATTTTCCAGAGGGATAAGAATATCGGTTCAGCGATATCGCTGGCGTTGATGGTAATTATTCTGCTTTTTATTATTGCCATGAACAAATTCGGTGATGAGGAGGTTGTGGCGTGAAAAGAAAAATGTCTGTACCTTCCATCATCTATATTATTGTTGTGATGATTTTTCTGTATCTGCCGATATTTGTGCTGATACTGTATTCCTTTAACAACGGGAAAACTTCCGTCTGGAAAGGCTTTACTTTAAAATGGTATTCAGAACTGTTCAACAGTGTGCCGATTATGACCTCACTGAAAAATACCATTATTATTGCTATACTTGCTTCTATCATTTCCACTGTGCTTGGTACATTAGCATCTGTGGGAATATTCAATATGAAAAATCCTCTGCGAAGTATTGTTACTAATGTTTCCAATGTACCGATTATCAACCCCGAAATCGTAACAGGTGTATCTTTTATGTTACTGTTTGTATTTGTGGGAAATATCTTCCACTTTGAGATGGGATTTGGAACAGTCCTGATAGCCCATATCAGTTTCTGTACACCATATGTTATTCTCAATGTCATGCCGAAACTCCGACAAATGGATTACAGTATATATGAAGCTGCTCTGGACTTGGGCTGTAACGAAAGACAAGCCTTTTTCAAGACAGTTATTCCTGAAATTATGCCGGGAGTGATTTCAGGATTATTGATGTCGTTTACTTATTCTCTTGATGATTTTGTCATTACCTACTTTACACGGGGAGCAAAATTCCAGACACTTCCTATTGAGATTTATACTATGCTGAAAAGAAGAATTTCCCCGACAATCAATGCCCTTTCCACATTGCTTTTTGTCATCACCATTACCATTCTGATTATTGTCAATGTTCGTGAGGCAAAAGCTGAAGAATCACGCAGTTGAAGTTAAGAGCGTTGCCCTTAACAATTCCAGCAGGGGCTTTGCCCCTGCACCCCACAAACTTTTTGAAAAAAGTTTGACAAAAACTTTCAGGATTTACTCAAATCCAGATTACTTATCAAAGTGTCAGCTATGACAATTAAAAGTTTTTTGTCCACTTTTTTCAAAAAAGTGGGCAGGATTTTCAAGGGTGGCAACCCTTGAAACAGGATTCTTAAGGGCGGTAGCCCTTAAACTGAAAGGAGTTCGTTTGCAATGAAAAAATTTATCAGTGTTTTAATGAGTGCTTTAATTATCGGTTCAAGTGCGGTTACGCTGTCGGGTTGCGGTGGCGAAAAACAGCAGGAACTGAATGTCTTTAACTGGGGAGAGTATATCTCTAATGGTGAGGACGGTACGATTGATACTATTCGTGAATTTGAAAACAGATACAATGTCAAAGTCAATTACACCAACTATGAGTCCAATGAAGAAATGTACAACCTCATCAAAGAAAGTAATTCCAGTTATGATGTCATTGTACCGTCAGACTATATGATAAGCAAACTTATCAAAGAAAATATGCTGGAGAAAATCAACTTTGACAATGTGCCGAACTTTGCCAATATCATGAATAAATACAAAAAGACTGACTTTGACCCGACAGGAGAATATTCGGTACCTTATGACTGGGGTGTTGTTGCGTTAGTCTACAACAAGACTATGGTCAAAGAAAAACCGAAGAGTTTCAGCGTACTCTGGGATAAACAGTACAGCGGAAATATTCTGATGTTCAACAATTCCAGAGATGCAATGGCAATCGCTATGCGTCTGAAAGGCATCAATCCGACCACAATTACCAAAGAAGATATTGATGTAGCATCTGCTTATCTTAAAGAACAGAAACCTTTGCTGAAAAAATATGTCATGGATCAGGTATTCACCGAAATGGAGGGCGACCAGGCAGCAATGGCACCGTATTATGCAGGTGATGTTGCGGTGATGATGTCCAATAACGAAAATCTTGATTATATGTTGCCCGAAGAAGGTTCCAACTGGTTTATGGATTCCATGTGTATTCCCAAAACTACCCAGAATAAAGAACTTGCCGAAAAATTCATTAATTTCATGCTTGAACCCGAAATCGGCAAAGCCAATATTGAATATCTTGGCTATTCCACACCTAATCAGAAAGTCTATGATTTACTTGATGAAGATGTCAAAAACAATGAACTCAACTATCCCAAAGAAGATTATCTCAAAAAATGCTATACTTTCTCTGATTTACCACAAGATGTCTATGACTATATGCAGGAAGAGTTTCTGAAAGTACAGGCATAATCCTTTTAGTGGAACGCTATCAGAAAAGATTGTCAGAAAATCCTGCTATGAACCCTTATCATGACTATTCCGAAAATATCTGGGAATATCAGACAATGCTGTATCAAAAAATTGTCAGACTTTGTGAAAGCTTTTTGCCCGTCCGACATTATTTTTGCAAACCATGCACGAATTGGAAAACAGAAAAATTCATAATATGGAAATATTGAAAAATTACGGTCTGACAGATTGATTTTCAGCCATTTAGTGGAAATCTGCGTATGTAAATTTTGACGATGACGATTTACATTCAACTGTTCAAGTAATAATTTTTTAGTATGATGTTGCGATAGTTGTTCTGCATCACAGATACAGTAAAATATTTCTGCAAAAAACACTCCTGTCATTTTGTGGCAGGAGTGTTTTTTTGCTGTTGAGTGTTGCAAAGAAAATCCAGTGCCTGCTGATATTTTTCTACCCGCAGGAAATCATATTTTGTAGGATTACTCAATCGTGAAATATTGCTGTTATGTTTGAGGTCAGCGATTTTTACTATGGTGGCAAGGGGATTTTCAGCAATTTTTTTGATATAATCCATATACGGAACATTATCTTTGTGGGTAAGCATATCCAGAGCAGATAATATTTCCTCATTGAAACCCATATGTTGTAAATCGTCAAGGGTATATTTTGTATCTTCTATGACATCGTGCAAAAGAGCAACAACTGTACTTTTCTCATCGTCCATTTGTTCAGCAACATGAAATGGGTGAAAAATATAAGGCAGACCGCCTTTATCGAGCTGGTCTTTGTGTGCCTGAAAGCAGAGTTTCAATGCTTTTTTGGTCAGTGGTGTGTAAATCATAACTATCAATACTCCTGTCAAAGATTTGTATTTCCTATTATATCTCTTTTTATGAAAATGACAATAATATTTTTTAGGCAATCTTGTTTTCGTGAATATATTAACATTTTCTGAATATTTTGATTTGCAGGGAGATTATAGCATGGTTGTAATTGACTTTAAAGGGAGATTATGATAAAATTACCATAATGAGAATGATTATAATGAAGATATTAGGAGATTTTTTGAATTATGAGAACAATTCCTTTTTCTCCGCCTGATATAACGGAATCAGAGATAGAGGCAGTAGCGGAAACCTTGCGTTCGGGGTGGATAACCACAGGACCGAAAACAAAAGAATTTGAGAAAAAAGTAGCTGAATTTCTAGGGACGAAAAAGGCAGTAGCATTAGGGTCATGTACTGCGGCACTGGAACTGACATTAAGAATATTAGGTATCGGTGAGGGTGACGAAGTTATTGTATCAGCATATACCTATACAGCAAGTGCAGCGTGTATTGCCCATACGGGAGCAAAAATCGTCATGGTAGATACAGCTCCCGAATCGTTTCTGATAGACCCTGACGAAGTAGCCAAAGCCATTACGCCCAGAACAAAAGCCGTCATACCCGTAGATATTGCGGGGAAGATGTGCGATTACAGAGATATTCTCAAAGTGGTTGAGAGTAAGAAAGCCATGTTTACTCCGAACAGTAAAATTCAGGAAATTTTTGGACGGGTAATTGTGGTTGCCGATTCGGCACATGGTTTCGGTTCGAGCCAGCATGGTATCATGAGTGGTCGTATGGCAGATTTTACGGCATTTTCCTTACACGCCGTAAAAACCATCACATCAGCCGAAGGCGGTATTGCCACATGGAAAACCAAAGACGGTCTGGATGATGAATGGCTGTATAAACAATATATGTTGTATTCCTTACACGGTCAGACAAAAGACGCTTTGCAGAAAACCACTTGTGCAGGGTCATGGGAATATGATATTGTTCTTCCCGGATATAAATGTAATATGACGGATATTCAGGCAGCGATTGCGTTGGTACAACTGCGACGCTTCAAAGAAATTCAGGGCAGACGGCGTGACATTATCAAGATGTACGATAAAGCAATGGACGAAATGGGAGTAGGATATCTTCACCATGTCAACAATGATTTTGTTACAAGCTGTCACATTTATTTGACAAGGGTAAACGGTATAGGACACAGGGAACGCAATGAAATCATTGACAGAATGGCAGATAAAGGAATTGCCTGTAATGTACATTTCAAGCCTTTGCCGATGATGACGGCTTATAAAAATATGGGATTTGCTATTAACGATTATCCCAACGCTTATGCCCACTATAAAAACGAAATCACTTTACCGCTGCATACCAAATTATCTGATGATGATGTACAATATGTTATCGACTGTTACAGAGAAGTGCTTACAGATTTACATTTAATTGAAAATAAAAAGTTCAGCGGTGACACTTAAAAGTTTTTGTCAACTTTTTTCAAACCTACTTTTTTTGAAAAAAAGTAGGCAAAAAAACTATCAAGGCTCGCTTCGCGCGGATTGTCTGTTTAAGGTTCGGCGGTGACAATTAAAAGTTTTGTCCACTTTTTCAAAAGTGGTAGGGGTCAAGGGGACAAAGTCCCCTTGTGGGATTTTTAAGGGCGAAGCCCTTAAACGCATAAAAATTCAAACAAAATTTGCGTAAGCAAATTTTGACAATCATTATTTGATTTTCAACTGCTCAGGCAGAAAAAATTTCCTCGCTGACCTGTTGTCAGCAAGGAAATTTTTCAACATAATATATTAAAATTACTGTTGGTAACATAATTCCAGCATTTTACCGTTAATGGTTATGGTATAGAAATCTTCAATTTCGCCGTTAATGATGATATACCCCTCGTACAATACTACACCCACTTTTTTATCTGTTTCATTTCTGAGAGTGACAAAAGTTTCCCCTTGACTGTTTTTGATGATAACAGCAGAAGAATCTTCATTTTCTTTTTTGTTTTTGAATATAAAACTTCCATACAAAATGGTTTTGTCAAATTTTTTATTGTAGAGTGTTAGCATATTGCCAGATATATTGGTCTGAGGTGACAATTCAACAGAAAGGTCTTTATGACCTTTGATATTCATGAACCCTTTTTTGCCGTTTTTTCTGTCAACGACCGACCAGCCATCATTTTTTTTCAAAATACTCCTCAATGTAGAATTGTTGTCGTATTTGCAGATAAGAAAAGCTCCGCCATCTGTATCTATCTGACGATAAATTTTTTCTTTGGTACTGACATACCGCAAAGAACTTCCAACAGAAGAAAAGGTGAGCAAAGGAGCTTCAAACGGTATAAACGACAGTAAAATAACCAATACGGGTACTATTCGGACAATCATAATATGAGATTTTTTTGTGATTTTTTTAGCAAAAACGATTATGATGAGCAAACACATAATTACTGTTACTGTCGGCAAAATGATATAATTTCTCAAGATAAAATCGCCTCAATGTCATAATAAGCTCAATAGCTAAGATAATTATAGCGTATTGTATCATGAAAGTCAATAAACAACCGTATTTTCAGAGTTATTTTGTCGGAATTAGTTGAGAATAATAATTTTTTATTTTATACAATAAATTCGGGAATAACTCTTGAAAATTATGAGAAATTATTATAAAATAGAGGTTGTACAAAGTAAATCTGCAATTCAGCGGAAAACTTTTACTTTATCTGTTTTTGTACCCGTATTTTTTACGGTACAATTAAAAATATTTTCTGAAAGGAAGTTTTTTTCAATGGGATTTTTAGACAAAGTTACAGTTGATGACCTCAATGTAAAAGGAAAGAAAGTACTTGTCCGTTGTGACTTTAATGTACCTCTTAAAGACGGCGTTATCACCAACGACAACAGAATTACAGCAGCATTACCGACAATCAAAAAACTGGTTGATGACGGCGGTAAGGTTATTCTCTGTTCACATCTCGGCAAGCCGAAGAACGGTGCAGAAGCTAAATTCTCACTGGCACCTGTTGCCGTAAGACTTGGCGAACTGCTCGGAAAAGAAGTTGTATTTGCTGATGATGACGAAGTAGTCGGCGAAAACGCTAAAAAAGCAGTTGCAGCAATGCAGGACGGCGATGTTGTTCTCTTACAGAACACCCGTTTCCGCAAGGAAGAAACCAAAAATATCGAAACATTCAGTAAAGAACTGGCTTCACTGGCTGAAGTATTTGTTATGGATGCTTTCGGTTCATCACACAGAGCACATTGTTCAACAGTAGGTGTTACGGATTATCTGAACGAAACCGCTGTAGGTTATCTCATGCAGAAAGAAATCAACTATCTCGGCAATGCAGTAGAACAGCCTGTAAGACCTTTTGTTGCTATTCTTGGCGGTGCAAAGGTTGCGGATAAACTGAATGTTATTTCCAATCTTCTTGAGAAATGCGACACGCTGATTATCGGCGGCGGTATGGCTTATACTTTCCTGAAAGCACAGGGTCTGGAAGTAGGAAACTCTCTTGTTGACGACAGCAAAATTGACTATTGTAAAGAAATGATAGCAAAAGCTGAAACACTGGGCAAAACCCTCTTACTCCCTGTTGATACGGTAGTGGCAGATTCTTTCCCGAACCCTATTGATGCCGAAATTGCTGTAGAATGTGTAGATGTTACCGCAATTCCCGCTGACAAAGAGGGTCTGGATATCGGCACAAAGACACAGGAACTTTTTGCAGACGCTGTAAAATCAGCAAAGACAGTTGTCTGGAACGGGCCTATGGGTGTATTTGAAAATCCGATTCTGGCAAAGGGTACGATTGCAGTAGCCAAAGCATTGGCTGAAACAGATGCAACAACCATCATCGGTGGAGGAGATTCCGCAGCGGCTGTTATTCAGCTTGGATTTGCTGACAAGATGAGCCACATTTCCACAGGCGGCGGTGCATCTCTGGAATATCTTGAAGGCAAAGTACTTCCGGGAATTGCAGCTATTGCTGACAAGAAATAATCTGGTAAAAAAGTCAGGGACGGATATTTTTTGTCCGTCCCTTAGTTACCATGTCGGGGACTTTTCCCCGAACCCCTATCAGGGCAATGTCATCAACTTAAGCGTTTTCAGGACAAAATTTTCTTACGAAAATTTTGAATTGAATTTTTATTCATTAAAGGGCGTTGCCCTTTAAAATCCCACAAGGGGCTGCCGCCCCTTGACCCTGCCAACTTTTTGAAAAAAGTT
>CACYDZ010000356.1 GCA_902773265.1 uncultured Ruminococcus sp. | reverse complement strand
TATTCTGTATATTTTACAGAAAATATCAAAAATTTGATAAAATATACAAATATTTTAATTATTGACATTTTTCTATTACTTCGATTGACAAATTTCAAAATTGTTACTATAATATAAGTATAGTAATAGTTTCGATACCTTTTTGTAACTTCGTGTTTATGGAGAATCCCTATGAATCAATATGAGTATTTAAAAGTCCAAACTGAACAATTAACCGAGATGCTCAAGAGTATACCACCTTCATGTCAAGAAGAGGTATTTCTTACTCTGTTTAGAGCACTAAAAAATTCCAAGCAAGAACAGTCCGTCGAGGATGAAATTCGAAATCATACGAATGATGGTAAAGATTTGTTGGATGCTATTTCAAGCAAAGAACCATCTTCAAACCTTGACCGAACATTAGTGTTTGCGTATGTTATGGACAAGTCCGGCATTAAAAAAATCTCTATGAAGCATGTCGAATGTTGCTACTCAATATGCGATCTAAAAGTGCCCGGAAACCTTGTTCAGAACTTAAGAGACGCTTCCGGATCAAGATACCGATATCTTGATTTTGTTCAAGATCACTATGAAATAACGAAGAGAGGAATTGATATTTTCGAAGCTATGTAGCTTATTCGCATCACTAACGCAGGGAGGAGGGATAACATCAGATGAAAAAGCGCAAAAAACGCAAACAGGCAAAATACACCTGCAAAGGTTATGCTAGTTGCTTAAATAAGAAAGCAAAAAAGGATAAATATCCGTGGGTAATGATAATTTGTACAATACTCGTTTTTACAATAATCTTCACTTTTCTTTTTGTTTGGATCAATAACGAATTATTGAATGTAGCGATTCCATTGGGGATTGGTAGTTCTATATTCCTTTTTATTGTGGGATATTCTGCCGAAAAGCTCTTGGATCGTTTTCTTTCTGCAAAGAAACATCGCGCATTGAGAAAATATGTTATAATGCTTATCATCTCAGTTGCCCTTTCTTCGCTGTTATCCGATATCCCTGCTATTAAATCTAAGGCACTTGCGTTGTTTAACGTCAAAAATGTAATAGTCCAACAAGATGAAAACAACATAGCAACTAATAATAGTACAAACAACTCTGAATCTCAGAATGAAACTGCACCTGACAGAGTAAACATGGAAACTGATGATTATCTCCGATATGCTCAAAATAGAGAAATCAAGTTCTTCCTTGACGCAGATACTTCTTTTGATTTAGTCAACTTTGATTCGGTATATCTATCAGCCGGTGAATCAAATCCAACCGGTTATCTTTTGTCAATCTGGGGACAACGAGTTGAAGAGCTAGACTCTTATTCCGATAGGTCTGACTATACAGACGAAAACGCCTTTTACCTACAGCTTAAGAATGCTGATGATTACTATGAAATTCTTGGATATTACGATTCAAAATGGGTAGAAATGCTTCCAAAAGAATCGGAACTTTTGAGAGTTATCGATCAGCAGGAAAGATATGTAAACGAACATCCCAGCTTCCTTTTGTACCACAGGATAAGTAATAACTATCAAACTGTAGCTCAAGAACACCTGCATCAAGATGATAACAAAGCAGCCGCAAAATACTATTTCCAAAAATCGCTGTTAAATGATATTGAATCAATTAAATTTGCCGGATATGACAACGATTTCAATAAAGCAATTGAAAGAATATATTACAGATACAGCGACATACAATGCTGTGAATCATGGACTAGTGACGCGGAAAAAAGCAGAGTTGAATTTCTAAAGGAAAACATATCGTGGTAAGTGTCTTATACATCATCACTATTGCATAACAGCATCGGTAATCATTATCGTCAAAGCCTTTAGTTTATAGTAACACCGCCTACGGAATTCTCCTGGAGACGGTGTTTTTTATTATTCTTTGATTCTGTTTTCATCACTCGAAAGAGAACTTGCTAAGTCAACGTAAAGGATAATTCCAACACAGCGTATTTGATTGTATGTCGATTGCCTGATAAACACTTTGCAGATTATGGTCGAAATAATATATTTATATTTTTTCATATCAAATTATATATCAGCGTTTCATTTGCTATAATTTATATGGTTTTATGGACAATAAAACACTCAAGTGTTATAATCTTAATAGTAGCTTTTGCGCAGTAATCATATC
>CACYDZ010000355.1 GCA_902773265.1 uncultured Ruminococcus sp. | reverse complement strand
TTTTCCCGCAAAGCCATCATGAGGAGAGTGAAAGACAATGGCTATAAAAGTATTTAAACCGACTACCAATGCCAGAAGAAATATGTCAGTAGTTGACTATTCAGGACTTTCAAAGGTAGCTCCCGAAAAAAGTCTTCTGGCACCCTTACAGAAGAAGTCGGGCAGAAACAGTTACGGCAGAATTACTGTCCGTCACAGAGGCGGCGGTAACAGAAGAAAATACCGTATCATAGATTTCAAAAGACAGAAATTCGACATTCCCGCAACCGTAAAGACCATTGAATATGACCCCAACCGTTCGGCATTTATTGCTTTGGTAGAGTATGAGGACGGCACAAAGAGTTATATTGTTGCTCCCGAAGGAGTAAAAGTAGGCGATACGGTGGTATCCGGTGCGGCTGCGGATATCAAGGCAGGAAACGCACTTCCTCTGGACAGTATTCCTGTTGGTACATTTGTACACAATGTAGAACTTTATCCGGGCAGAGGTGCTCAGCTGGCAAGAAGTGCCGGCAATATGGCACAGCTTATGGCAAAAGAAAACGGTCTTGCACTGTTAAGACTGCCTTCAGGCGAACTGAGAAATGTTCCGATTAACTGTATGGCAACAGTCGGACAGGTAAGTAACGGTGACCACAGTAATATGAAGATTGGTAAAGCAGGTCGTAAACGCAACATGGGTTGGCGTCCGACAGTCAGAGGTTCGGTTATGAACCCGAATGACCATCCTCATGGTGGTGGTGAGGGTAAAAGCCCTGTTGGTCGTCCGGGTCCTGTAACGCCTTGGGGTAAACCCGCACTCGGCTATAAGACCAGAAAGAAAAAGAACCGTTCCGACAAACTTATCGTAAGACGCAGAAATGCGAAATAAGGCATACAGAAAGGAGCTTAATTCATGAGCAGAAGCGTAAAAAAAGGCCCTTATGTACAGCCTGTACTTTACAAAAGGGTAGAAGCGATGAACGAAGCAGGCGAAAAGAAAATCCTCAAGACCTGGAGCAGGTCATCAACGATTTTCCCCTCATTCGTTGGGCATACATTTGCCGTTCATGACGGACGCAAGCATGTTCCTGTATATGTAACCGAAGATATGGTAGGGCATAAACTCGGTGAATTTGCCCCTACAAGAACATTCAAGGGTCATGCAGGTTCAAAGACATCTAAGAAATAAGACAAAAGGGGATAATCAATATGGCAGAAGCAAAGGCTTATTTGAAATATGTCCGTATTTCACCCAGAAAGGTTAAGGTTGTGCTGGACTTAATCAGAAACAAGCCCGCAGATTATGCGATGGCAGTGTTACAGCACACACCTAAGGCAGCTTGTGAACCGCTTGAAAAATTGCTGAAATCAGCAATGGCAAATGCGGAAAACAACCATAATATGGATGTATCAAAATTATATGTTGCCCAGTGTTCGGTAAGTCAGGGACCCATTCTCAAGAGAATCCGTCCCAGAGCACAGGGTCGTGCGTTCAGAATTGACAAGAAAACATCACACATCACAATGGTGCTTAAAGAAGCCGAATAACGAGGAGGTATCATCATGGGTCAGAAAGTCAATCCGCACGGTATGCGTGTAGGTATCATCAAAGATTGGGACTCCCGTTGGTTTGCAGGCAAGAAGAATTTCGGCGACCAGCTTGTGGAAGACTACAATCTTCGTAAAACACTCAAAAAACAACTCTATGCAACAGGTGTTCCCAAAATCGAAATCGAGCGTGACGCCACAAGAGTAAGAGTGAATATTTATTGTGCAAAACCCGGTCTGGTTATCGGCAAACAGGGAAGCGAAATCGAAAAAATCCGTAAGCAGTGCGAAAGTATGCTGAAGAAACCCGTTAATGTCAATGTTATCGAGGTAAAATCACCGGATTTGGATGCACAGCTTGTGGCAGAAAATATTGCCAAACAGCTTGAGGACAGAATTTCTTTCCGCCGTGCGATGAAACAGTCCATTGGCAGAGCGATGAAGTTCGGAGCAAAGGGAATAAAGGTAATGTGTTCAGGGCGTCTGGGCGGAGCAGAAATTGCCCGTTCCGAGACCTATCATGAGGGAACAATTCCTCTTCAGACATTAAGAGCAGATATAGATTACGGCTTTGCAGAGGCGGCTACCACATATGGTCGTATTGGTGTAAAAGTCTGGCTGTACAAAGGTGAGGTACTCAATGTCAATACCAACAAGACCTTTGAAAACAACAACAGACGGGAAAGAAACGACAGAAACGACAAGAACGAAAACAGAAAGCCCCGCAACAGAAAGCCCCGCAGAGAAGGAGGCA
>CACYDZ010000354.1 GCA_902773265.1 uncultured Ruminococcus sp. | reverse complement strand
GTGGACAAAAAACTTTTAAGTTTCACCGCCGAACCTGAATGAAAATCCCGAACGAAGTGAGCCGGAAAAGTTTTTGTCGAACTTTTGGGGGAAAGTTCGTGGGGTCAAGGGGTGAAACCCCTTGTGGGATTTTTAAGGGCAAAGCCCTTAAACTCCCCGTGAAAATCCAAAATTTGCGTAAGCAAATTTTGTCTGAAAACAATCCGTTAAAACAACAAAACTGTCGATTTTTTCGACAGTTTTGTTGTTTATAGTGTTATTCGGAAAGTTTCGCTTTTATTGTCAGACCCATGTCTTCATTCCTGATATCTTCGTCATTTTCAGACAGATAACCTCTTTTGTCATATTTTGCAACTTCAAACACAATTTTTTTGGTGTCAACACTACCGTCTTTATAGGTTACCGTAACATCAACAGAATAATCTTTATGATGTTCCCTGAACATCTCCAGAAACCATTTCGTATCGTATCCGGCAGCAGGACTGTCAACTTTTCCCTGTTCGTCGTACTGACGGAGAGTATCGGCGTCTTTACAGTATTTTCCTTTTTCATCTTCAGTATACAGTACCAGTCTGACTTGTCCATCGAATGTTGCTGTTGGTGATAATGAATAGCTGTGTACCTTTTCGGTGTAAATTCCTTCACTGTCTGTTGCTCTATAAGGATAATGGTTGGGATTTCCTTTCCATAAATCTTTGGTTACCACAAATTCCTTGTCGAAAATCTTTGTGTTATTGTCATTTAATAAAAAATAACCGTTTCCGTTAAATCTGAAATTGGTTTTGACAATATTTTCACCATTGGCAATTACAGAAAAATCAACCGTTCTTTCGATATTCATATAAAGCGTTTCTTGGGTTTCGGTATCCATTTCCACGATAAGTCCGGAAGTATTGCCTGATAATATGCCCAAATTCGTATAGACTGCCGTATTTATTTGCTGTGCATTTGCGGTGAGAATAAAACTGTCGGCATTTTTTTCGGAAAAATGTATATCTGTTAGGATACCGCCTACCGCCACGATGACCGCTATACATACCACTACGGCAATTTTTACAGCATATGGAGATTTTCTATGTGCTTTTTTGGTGTTGAGGGTCTGTAGTGTTTCCGAAACGGTACTCCGGGAAATATGAAAATTGTCAATCGTTTTTGTATAAGGATTTTTACGCATATTACATCTCTCCTTCTTCCGTGAGGATATCTTTCAATTTTTTTCTTGCCCGCTGTAATTGAGAATTGACGGTATTGCTGTTTTTTTTCAGAATTTCAGCAATTTCAGAAACAGTATAATTTTCGTAATAGTACAGGTAGATAACATTTCGGTAATTTCCGGGTAAGGCATAGATTTCTTCCATAATCTTCTGTTGCTGTGGTGAGGCAAGATAGTCGTAATCTTCAATATTTTCCCGTTTCTGCCAGAACAGACGATGAAAACTGTTGCATTTGTTTATCGTGGTGCGGATAATCCAGTGTTTCAGGTGTTGTGTATCCGGCGGAGGGTTTCCTGTCATCAGTGCTATACAAACTTCCTGAAAAATATCTTCTGCGTCTGTTGTGTTCCTGACATGGTGCAGGGCGATACGGTAAATCATATCTGCGTAAGTGGTAATTGTCTGTTCCAGTTGTTTTTTATCCATTGGATTTCCCCCTTTCACTTATAATACGCATGAACACTCCTTTTTCAGTGCATAGCTGAAAAATTTTTCTATCTGAGAGTGATAGAAAAGTCATTATCGTCAAAATTTGCATACGCAAATTTTGTCTGAAAGAAAAAAATTGTCGACAACCAAAATATTGTTGTCGACAATCTTTTTGTAAAGTATTCAGCTGAAAGCGGAAAACAACTGATAGATATTTTCACTATTCTTCCGTACCGTTCAAGTCGTCCAGTACATTATAGAAACAGTTTGTATGAGAATTGGCTCTGATATTGTTGCTGTCCATGAATACAGTCATATTTAATTCTTCGCTGATATAATCCTGAGCAGTATAACTGCCTATCAGTCCTGAATGACCGATACCCTCATTGGGATAATTGAGAACTAAAGCATATCCGTAAAAACTTCCTGAAGAATAGTTGGTTGTCATTGTTTTATAGCTTTCCAAAGAGATAGATTTACCTGTATGCAGTGCATCTAACCAGATGTGCATATCTGTGGTATTGGAAATGATATCGCCTGCCCCTTTTGTCAGTCCGGGCTGACCGTCGATTTTGGTATAGGTGTGACCGTCTGCCCATTTCGGATTGTCGGGCAGTTCGTTAATAGAACCTGTATGGGTCATACCGAGCGGTTCAAAGAAATTTTCTTTGAGAAATTCAAAGTATTTTTTTCCTGACACCTTTTCGACAATGTTTCCCAGCAGAAAATAATTGGCGTTGGTATAGGTATACATATCGTCAGGTTCAAAGAGCGGAGACTGACTGAAAATATCGTCCATAAGGATTTTGGTATTTTCTTCATCTGTTTTGTCCATCGAAGCAAGTGAAAGATTTAACTCCGGAACACCTGAACGCATCGATAAAAGATTATGCAGAGTAATATTTTTTCCTTCCGTATATTCGGGAAAATATTTTTCAAGTTTATCGCTGACATTGAGTTTGCCCTGTTCCTGTAAAAGCATGATGGCACACGCACAGAATTGTTTGGAAACTGACCCGACAGGCATAGGCGTATCTATGGTGATAGCCGTACCGTCTTCAAGCAGTCCTTTGGCATAAGAACAGTATGGTTTACCGTCTTTTACGACAGATACCACACCGCTATAACCAATTTTTTTCAGATTTTCCATAGCCTTTTTGGCATTTTCGTCTGTTCCGGTAATCTGTGCGGTAGGTTCTGTGGGTTCTTCGGTGACGGTTTGGGTAGCAGTTTGTGTTGTTGCTGTCTGAACAGGTTCGGAAACACTGTTTTCATTTGATGAACACGCTGTTACCGAACAGATAATCAATGCGGACAAAATCAGTGAAAATATTTTTTTC
>CACYDZ010000353.1 GCA_902773265.1 uncultured Ruminococcus sp. | reverse complement strand
CAGGAAGTCTGTTATGTATAATATATTATAAACATTTTGCCTGCAAAAAATTCGGAGGTGTTACAGGAGATTTGGCGGGTTATTTTTTACAGACCTGTGAATTAATTATTTGTCTCTCATCAGTTATATCGTATTTGATTTTTCGTTAGCAACGGAAAATCAGATTTTGTTTTGCATTTTTATCCATTAAAAGACTGCTGTTTCATTAGATAGTTAAAGGCAACGCTCTTAACAAGGAAAACAGCAACATAATAACAGCAGTACAATACATAAGACGGTTTGCTTTCTCGATATCCACAGTTTCTATTTTTCGGTTATCATCACCAATAGTTTTTTTCTTATGAAGTTTCCCAAAGTAATAAGCATCACCGCCTAACTGAACATTTAAAGCTCCCGCACATACCGCTTCTGTCTGTGCAGAATTGGGACTGTCGTGATTAAAACGGTCACGCAACCATATTCTGTATGCGTTCTTTCCGTCAAAATGTGTCAGATATGCCGAAACAATCATTATCAAAGCGGTCATTCTTGAGGGTATGAAATTAAAAACATCATCTGCTTTTGCTGAAAATCGCCCGAAATATAAATATTTTTCATTTTTATAGCCAAGCATGGAATCCATAGTATTGACCGCTTTATAAAGAAATCCTAGAACAGCACCGCCGAAAATCATGTAAAATAAAGGTGCTGTAACACCGTCAGATGTATTTTCAGCAACTGTTTCCACAGTTGCTTTGATAATGCCTGTTTCGTCCAGAACATCTGTATCACGACCGACTATCATAGACAGACATTTTCTTGCTTCCGGAATATTGTGCTGTTCCAGTGCATGATATACTTTCATGCTTTCTTGTTGCAGACATTTCGGAGCTATCAGATAATAACAGAAAATACTTTCCACCATTACACCGAACCATTTGTTGATATGATAGCACAACAGCAGAATAATCAGCGGTATTCCCGTAGAAAACACAACCACTGAAATCCATAGCAAAGTTCCTGCCAGAAATTCTTTATGAGGCAAAAGTTTTCGATAAAATTTTTCTAAGCATATTATGGTACTACCGATAAGTCGTATGGGGTGTGGAAGCATATAAGGGTCACCGAGCAGACAGTCGAGCAGAAATCCAAAAATTAAAGGCAATATCCGTATCATCTGATTTTATCTTTGATTGTCAGTATGCCGTTATCGAAGTCACAGATATAACCGCAACCGTTCCCCAACATATAATCGTAAAAATCTTTTTTCGGTCGGCAAAGTGTTTCAAAGGTTGTCATAATTGTTCCGCCATGAATGACAAAAGCCAGTACTCCACAGTCTTTGAACTGTTCGACCGTTTCCAGAAAAGCTGTGACACATCTGTTTTTAAAATCTTCATAAGTTTCACCGTTCGGAAAAGAGGACTTTCCTTTTCGGGTAATCATATTCTGAAAATTGATATCTGTACGCAAATCTTCATAAGTTTTTCCCTCAAAATCACCGAAATTACATTCATGCAGATTTTCGACAATATGTAATTTCTTATTGGGATAGATAATTTTGGCGGTCTGTGTACATCTTTGCATAGGACTGGAAACCAGTACATCAATATCAGGATAGATATTCTGACTGACTTTGTTTTTAATTTCAGTAATGCCGATATCACAAAGCGGAATATCCTGTGAACCGATATATCTTTTTTCAATATTGCCTGCCGTTTTTCCGTGTCTGATAAAAATAATACGCATTTGTTTTACTGCCCTTTCTGAATAGAAAATTTGGTTATAGAAAAAGTCCGATTATTGGAAAAATAACCGAACTTATCCATTTGCTTTGATGTTAATTTACAGTGCTATTTCTATAGGATATTCTTTATCAATCCATATGTAGTCAAGTCCGTATTCGGTGCATTTCTGATAATAATACTGATTATCCTGTATTGCATATTCAACGGTAAAATCAGAATCGTTTTTTCTGTTTTCAATCGTATTGGCATATCTTATGATGTCATTAAAATGATGGTGGATATATGTTTCACTCATTATCAGACAGACATATTTTATATGAGATAAATATTTTCTTTCGAAAGAATTTTTCCAGTCAAAAGGAATATAACAACCTTCAATAATCAAATGCTGTTTATTCTCAATGGCAGTTTTGATAATTTCCTGCAAAATTTTCCATAAATACGGTGTCAGTTTATCGTCATCATAAGGAGTAAGATTAGTATTTCCACTTCTTATCAATCCCATTTTCAGCCAATCAATGGATAAATACGGATACTTGTATTTTTCAAGTATTTTTTGTGCAAACAAAGTCTTACCTGCGTGAGATGCTCCACTTATCAGAATAATCATCTGTCAGTTTCCTTTATACAATCTTTTTGACATAATATACCAAGCCAATATTTCTGTCTGTTACTATCATAAAAATTGATAACTTTCATTTCATCAATCTTTTCTCTCATTATCATTTTAAGTATAATCAAAACAGAAACTGTTGTCAAGCGTCATTTTTTGTCCGAATACTAAAAGGAGAATCATCACATCTTGTCGTTTTTTTTAGAATTAAAAGAAAATTTTATGTATAGTCTACAATAAAAAAAATATTGAAAATTTTTTCAAAAAAACTATTGACAAAAGACGGAAGATTTGCTAAAATACTGATTGTCGCTTGACGATAGCGACAACACATAAACGAATGCGGATGTAGTTTAGTGGTAGAACTTCAGCCTTCCAAGCTGATCGTGTGGGTTCGATTCCCATCATCCGCTCCAGCCACTTTTATTCAGCAATGACTATTTGCGCCAGTAGCTCAGCTGGATAGAGCAACTGCCTTCTAAGCAGTAGGTCAGGGGTTCGAGTCCCT
>CACYDZ010000352.1 GCA_902773265.1 uncultured Ruminococcus sp. | reverse complement strand
CTCACGAAGATGTTATACAGATTGCAAGACTTGCCAAATTATCCGTCAATGAGGACGAACTTGATGACCTCACCAAAGAAATGCAGTCTATTATCGACTTTGCAGACGCTATCAACAATGCACCGTCAGAAGATACGGGTTTTGACAATATCAATAATCTGAAAAATGCTTTCCGTGAAGATGTCGTTGTGGAATCTTATCCCACAGAAAAAATTCTTGCCAACGCTCCCGATAGTGCAGAAGATTGTTTCTTAGTCAGAAAACGCAGTTAATTCCCGAACGAAGTGAGCCACAAAAGTTTTTGTCCACTTTTTTCAAAAAGTGGGCAGGGTCAAGGGGCGGCAGCCCCTTGGCGGGATTTTTAAGGGCGGCAGCCCTTAAACTCCCAAAAATCCAAACAAAATTTGCGTAAGCAAATTTTGTCAAATTGTTGTATATATTTAATTTATCTATTTTTGAGTATAAAAAATGTGGAGGAATAAAATGAAAAAGTGTGAATGGTGTGGAAATGAGTTCGATGTTGAAGAAGCTGAAGATATTTTTGAGGACGAAACTTTTATGTTAAGTTATCAAAGTGTTAAAAAATGTCTTTGCGGGAATTGTGCAGTGGAGGCGATAAAAGATGCAGTAGATGGTGTTTATTTTGAAACTTGTGAAAAATGCGGTAAAGAGTTTGACCTTTTTGAAGACGAAATGGAATTTGCTAACCAATTTGACTGGTTTAATGGTATGGTACTTCGTGACTATTGGAAAGAACAGATACTTTGTGCTGACTGTGCACTTGAAGAAGTCTATAAAGATTTAGAATAATTACTATAAAAAATGAGTAAATTTGAAAAATTACACAAATATTTGTCATTTTATAAATATTTAAAATCATATTGGAGGTTTTTATATGCAACAATGTCCTACTTGTTTAAAAGTTTATGATGAATCTGAGTATATTCGCTGTCCATATTGTGATGGTTTACTTGATGATGATTTTGACGATGAAGATGATGAAGACGATGAAGATGATGAAGACGACTTTGAAATGGATGAAACATTACAAAAATTTATTAAAATCGTAAATAGTCCAGGAGTTTTTAATAGCGACGGGGAATATGAAAGATGTTCGATTTGTGGACATGGACTCCACTATTACAATGGAACTAAAACTTGCCCTGAATGTGACTCTGTATAAAGATTCGGTTTAGTTTGATAACTTCAATTTAATTTTTCACTTTATGGTTAGATATAAAACAAAATACAAATCAATTTTCAGAGGGGATACCTATGCAGATTTCTGTTATCGACAACGGCAAGAATTTTGACTTCGGCAAAGTATCTTCCGACTATGCCAACTACCGCAATATCTACCCGAAAAGTATGTACGATAAACTTATCGCTTTCGGTATCGGAAAATCGGGACAGAAAATTCTGGATTTGGGCAGCGGTACAGCCATACTCCCTCTCAATCTTGCCCGTACAGGAGCAGAATTTACCGCAACGGATATTTCTGAAAATCAGATTGCTTACGGAAAAATCCTTGCCAAAGAAAAACACATCGACAATATTCATTTCAAAGTTTGTTCGGCAGAAAATACAGGTTTTCCCGATAACAGCTTTGATGTTGTCAGTGCTGTACAGTGTTTTCAGTATTTTGACCCCGACAGGGCAACCGATGAAATATTCCGTGTGCTGAAACCTGACGGGATTTTCTGTATGATTTTTATGGACTGGCTTCCCTTTGAAGATACTGTAATTTCTGAAATGGAACAGCTTGTTCTGAAATATAATCCCGACTGGAAAGGTTACGGCTTTGAGAAATACCGCTATTGCTATCCGAAATGGGCAGACAATAAATTTACCATTGACACCATACATTCCTATAATGAAGTACTGACTTTTTCTAAAGAGCAGTGGCTTGGCAGAGTAAATACCTGTCGTGGTGTGGGGGCAAGTCTTTCGGAACAACAGATTGCCGATTTTTTCACCGAATACAAGACACTTCTTGCTAAATATGAAGATACCCTTTATCTGAAACATCAGGTTCATATAGAAATTTACCGTTCCGAAAAGCGGTAATATAGGGAGACTGTTTATGAAAATTCTGATAACAGGCGGTACAACCTTTGTCAGCAAGTTTACCGCAGAATATTTTGTCTGTAAAAATAACGAAGTTTTTGTACTTAATCGTGGCAGTAAGCCACAGATTTACGGTGTTCATCTGATAAAATGTGACCGTCATAATCTGGATAAACAGCTCAACGGCAAATATTTTGATGTTATTCTGGATATTACCGCTTACAATGAAAACGATGTGGAAAGTCTGTTAAATTCAGGTGTTGCTTTCAAAGATTATATTTTCATCAGTTCGAGTGCGGTATATCCCGAAACCAATACACAACCCTTTTGTGAAAATCAGACTTGCGGATATAATTCCGTCTGGAAAGATTACGGCAGTAATAAATTAAAGGCAGAACAATATTTACAGAAATACTGTCCGAATGCGTATATTTTGCGACCGCCCTATTTATACGGAATGTACAACAATCTTTACCGTGAAGCCTTTGTCTTTGATTGTGCGATGGCTGACCGTCCGTTTTATCTTCCGCAACAGGGCAATATGACATTACAGTTTTTCAATGTTGCGGATTTATGCCGTTTTATGGAAATTCTGATAGAAAAACACCCCGAAAATAAAATTTTCAATGTCGGCAATAAAGAAGTTGTCACCGTAAAAGAATGGGTGACGCTTTGTTATCAGGCTGTCGGTAAAATACCGCAGTTCGTCAATGTAGATAAATCTGTCAGTCAGAGAGAGTATTTCTGTTTTTATGATTATGAATACACATTAGATGTTTCCCGACAATATCAGTTAATGTCAGATGTTATTTCTTTGGAAAAGGGCTTGCAGAAAGAATTTTTATGGTACAAAGAAAATCCCGACAGTATCAGCAACCGCAAAAGCTACATAACATTCATTGATGAACAGTTAAAAAAATAGATTTCTAAATTATTATTGACAAAATCTGCTTACGCAGATTTTGTTTG
>CACYDZ010000351.1 GCA_902773265.1 uncultured Ruminococcus sp. | reverse complement strand
TGTTACAGATTTCATCATGTCTGATTTTTTTATCGGATAAAAATCCGGTAATAAAAGGACAGATAAAAATTGAAAATAAGGTAATAAAAATAAAATAAATTAAAAAATAATAACTTGAAAAATATTTACCGGTAATAATGTGTGTTGAAAGAATGAAAATAATATATAAAATAATTAATAAACCATTTATACCATTGATGTAGTCCCAAAGATTTTTTATCATTTTCTTCATAGAAAGTCACCTCTTATTTTACGACAATATACAAAATACATGGAAAAAACAGTAATACGCAAGTTGCTTTTTCCATGTATTTTTGTTAATAGCAAGCAAAACAGCATTTAAGATATATCACATATCACGGCAAAGCATACTTCACTTTATACTGTTTGTAGTCATTCTTGAATGCCTCATCATTATGCTTGTATTCGTATAGATATTCGTGAGTACCGAAACTTTCTTCCTTGAGTTCTATCATACATACGGCTATATTTGAACAGTGGTCAGAAATTCTTTCGATATCATTAAGTAAATCGGAGAAAATAAAGCCAAGTTCAATCGTACATCTTCCCTCACGCAGACGCTTGATATGTCTTAATTTAAGTTCATTGGCAATTTTGTCAATAACCTGTTCAAGCGGTTCTATTTTCTTTGCCAGTTCTATATCATTATTGATATAGGCTCTTGTGGTATTGTCAAGAATTTCAATCAAGGCACATATGACAACATCAAGTTCACGAACGGCTTTTTCGGAAAAATAGATTTCCTTTTCGTACATTTCCTTTGCCACAAAGACAATATTTACGGCATGGTCACTGATTCTTTCAAAATCACCGATAGAATGTAACATTTTAGACGCTAATGCACTGTCTTTTGGACTTAAATTCTTACTGCACAGTTTGACAAGATATGTACCCAGTACATCTTCATAAACATCAATTTTCTTTTCGGTTTCTCTTATCTTGTCAGCGGCTTCCTCAGAATAACCGGCAAGTACCGCAAATGCGTCATTAATCGTATCTTCTGAAAGCAATGCCATTCTGTTGCACATATTATTACATTGTGATGTAGCAACAGCAGGTGTATTCAGAAATCTTTCATCAAGGAACGGTGTATCGTCCTCATGGTCTTTATCAGGAATGGTGAGATAGGTCAGTTTTTCCAACCACTTGCTCAATGGTAAGAATATTGCGGTTGCTGCTACACTGAACACCGTATGGATAATTGCAATAACAACAGGATTTACGGCATCATTCATAAACTGAAAATCAAGAACGGCATTCAATATATAGAAAATAATCAGAATAGAGGTCTTACCAATCACATTGAAATATAAATGCACTAATGCTGCACGCTTAGCACTTTTTTTCGCTCCGATACAGGAAATCAATGTCGGTACACAAGCCCCTATATTTTGTCCGAGAATAATCGGAACGGCAATCGCATAGGTAACACTTCCTGTTGCGGAAAATGCCTGTAAAATACCGATAGATGCCGATGAACTTTGAATAATAGCGGTAAAAGCAATACCCACAAGTACTCCCAGAAACGGATTGGAAAACATCAGCAGAACTTTTTTAAAATCAGGATTGTCCGCCAATGGTTCAACCGCTTCACTCATCATACTCATACCTATCATCAGTACGGCAAATCCGATAAGTATAGACCCTGCATCTTTTTTCTTCTGATTTTTACAGAACATCACCAGACCTATACCCAATATTGCCAGCACAGGCGAAAAAGTACTCGGCTTCAACAAACTGACAAGTATACTGTCACCTTTCAGTCCTGACAAACTCAACAGCCATGCTGTTACAGTCGTACCTAAGTTTGCCCCCATGATAACACCGACAGCTCTGGATAATTTCATAATGCCGGAGTTGACAAATCCTACCACCATAACCGTTGTTGCCGATGATGACTGGATTAAAGCTGTGACCAATGTACCGACAAGAAAGCCTTTGAATGTACTGCTCGTGATTTTTTCCAACAATTTTTCCAGTTTCCCGCCTGAAAGTTTCTCCAGACCGTCACCCATCGTGTTCATACCGAACAGAAACAGTGCCAGTCCTGCCACAAGGTTGAGAACCATCTCCATAATCAATCTTACCTCACAATTTTTTCTGCCTTGTTGTCGGGGACACTGTCCCCGAACCCCTGTCAGGGGCGTTGCCCCTGAACCCCACAACCTTTTTGAAAAAAGGTTGACCAAAAACTTTTCATTTCACATTGTTAATGGATTTCTTTAAAAATAATTTTGTACCCATCTACTCCAAAAATCCACTCATCACATTATAACAGTAATGAGTGGAAATAATCAAGTGTAATTTTATATTTTTATCTGGGAATATTTCTGGTTATTATTTTTTCTTGCCGAACAGACCAAACAAACCACCTTTTTTCTTATTTTTTGGTGAATTTATTTTATCTGTGTCGGTTTGTTCTGCAACAGAGGGAGTTTTCTGGGGGATGTTTTCACTTTTTTCTTCTGTTTGTTCGTGTAAAGTGAAAGGCGTAGACGGTTCCTGGGAAACAACTTTATCTGATGTGACATTATGTTCTTTCCGTACAGAGTCTTCTCGGGTAATCTGATTGGCTACCATGTTCAGAATAGATTCTGTGGAGGACGCTTGTGGTACAACAGGTATATTGATAGTAGTTTCTTTTTCACTATCATCATCGCCTATCATAATTTCCTGATTTTCAGGTCTTTGCGGTTCAAATACCATAGGAGGCTTTTTACTCATCTCGGTAAGTTGGTCTATTGCCTCATCACTGAAGATAAATCCCAGTGTTGCGGGGTTTAATAAAATAGTATTGACCTCGCTGTTCTTCATCGTACAGATTTCTTCCAGTGTAACCGCCAGCGGAATATCTCCGTTTTCACCCAGCATGGCATTGAACTCTTTCATATCCGTAAAAACAGGAATAGCATAGGAATTGTCTTTTGTATTGATAAGCATTCTGATAATAAATTTTTCCTCAGGTGCGTTGGCATAACTAAAATTTTCTGCACCGCTGAATACAAATGAGTTTTCTTTGTACAATGCTTCTGCACCGCTGGAAAGCCACACAGTATCTTCAGGTTTCACGCTTGCCTGCGATACCCCGACTAAAAATGTTGTCTTAAAAATCCGTTGACTTAACTGACTGGTAAGGGTCATCTGATTGGCTCTTACCTGAGGGTTTGCCACATTGGAACACTCTATACAGCGTATCAGCAGGTTATAGATATCAGAATTATAGGTTTCCCATTTATTATCGGTAGGTGTTTCCAGTAATTCATCTCTGTCCATTATAAAGGCTTCGCCGTCCGCTTTGATGTATAGTATTTTATACACACCGTATCGCTTACAGTTCTCAATAATCTCTTTCGCCTGTTCACCGCTGACTTTGTAGTACTGATTTCCGAATGTCTTAGTGGCTTCGGTGAGTGCTTTGGCTTGTCTTTCCCCTTCGGTGAAAAACATTTTCCCATCGAAATCTATCGCCGGAAAAATATTTCTTAAACGGTCGCTGTAAACAAAGTATATTTCTTCCTCATTTTTTCCGTTGAGATATTCTCTGAATTTGGCGATATCTGTATTTCTTTCCAGTCTGAATATTCCTTTCATTTCTTCGACAAGATTGGGTTCTGTTCCCAGAGATTCTCCTACTATCGGCTGAAGCGGAATTGGCGGTGACTGTGGAGAACGCTGGTAATAGACTTTTAAAAATCTGTCTGACGGAGCTGTTTTACAGAGATTTTCTACTATTGCCCGAAAAGCCTGTTCATCTGTGTCCCATAAGTCAAATTCTTCTTTCGTTATCAGATACTCTGCAATTACTCCGCTCCCGTTTTCTATCTTCTCCGTGTCGGCTATCGTTCCTGCAAAACGCAACCCTCCTGCAAAGTCCATGACCCGCAAAAGATAAAATCTTTCGGGATTGGAACGGAATATCAGATAATTTCCGCCCTCATCGTAATATACCTTTTCAAAATCTATCTTCATGTTTTCCTCTCTCCTTTTTTGCATAACCTCTTACATCATATTATATCAGCTATCCTATCAAATAGCAAATATATTTTTTATCATTTCTGTAATTATTTTTTCCTATAACTGGATTTTGCTGTTTTTCTTGACAAATTTACAGTAAATGGTATAATCAATCTGTAAGTTAGTTCAAACTAACTTACAGAGACCTGAAACTGCTTTTGTCAGATTTCTGTTTTGTGCATATTCTGAAATCAGAGGTGTTATAAAAATGCTCTATGATGTGTTAAACGGATTAAGTGTCCCGTTTCTGGGAACTGTGTTAGGGGCTGGTTGCGTGTTTTTTCTGAAAAAAGACCTTCCTGTGATAATCAATAAGGCTTTTACGGGATTTGCAGGCGGTGTAATGATAGCTGCGTCTGTATGGAGTTTGCTTTTGCCTGCGTTGGCAATGGGTGAAAGTAACGGTTGGTTTTCGGTTATTCCTGTCGTTGTCGGGTTCTGGATTGGCATACTCTTTCTGTTGCTTCTGGATATCCTTATCCCTCATCTTCACCGTAACAGCAATGCCGAAGAGGGAATATCTCATCATCTCAAAAAAACAACCATGCTCATGCTGGCTGTCACCTTGCATAACATTCCTGAAGGTATGGCAGTCGGCGTGGTATATGCGGGACTGATGGCAGGCAATACAGGAATAACCGCCACAGGAGCTTTCGCTTTAGCATTAGGTATTGCTGTACAGAATTTTCCCGAAGGAGCAATCATCTCTATGCCATTGAGAACAGAAGGTATGAGTAAGAAAAAAGCTTTTCTGTTGGGTATTCTCTCAGCGATTGTGGAACCTATAGGAGCATTACTGACTATATTTGCTTCGGATATCTTTTTGAGTATTATGCCGTATATGCTGAGTTTTGCGGCGGGTGCCATGATTTATGTGGTAGTGGAAGAACTTATCCCCGAAATGTCGCAGGGAAAACATTCTAATATAGGAACACTCTCTTTTGGCTTGGGATTTTCTGTGATGATGATTTTAGATGTTATTTTCAGTTAGCCTTTTTTGGCGGTGACAATGAAAAGTTTTTGTCAACTTTTTTCAAAAAGTTGGCAGGGTCAAGGGGCGGCAGCCCCTTGTGGGATTTTAAAGGGC
>CACYDZ010000350.1 GCA_902773265.1 uncultured Ruminococcus sp. | reverse complement strand
TTTGGCTATCGAAAGCCCTATTCCGTGACCTCCTGTCTTAGAAGTTCGGGAACTGTCGGGACGGTAAAATCTGTCAAATAATTTTTTGCTGTCGAAATCTTTGTCGAGGTTACAGGAATTGAACACCGATAAAGTCACATACCGTCTTTCGCCGTGCAGTGAAATGACTGCCTTTCCGTTTTCAAGAACATATTTTGAGGCGTTTTCTGTCAATATGGAAACCAGCCGTTTTATCTGTTCTTCGTTGGCATTGATGACAATATTTTCCTGTATATCATAGGAACAGGTAACATTCTTGCTTTCAAAGATTTCATCAAAAGTATGACATACTTCTCTGACAATATCGCTGATGTTGACGGGGGCAAGCGGTGTTTGTCCGTCAAGTTCTTCCAGACGGCTTAATGTCAGTAACTCATTGATTAAGGTACTCATACGGTTAATCTGAAAGGTAATATTTTTACTCCATTCACTTTCGCCGTTCTTATATTCCAGTACTTCGGCATTCGCTGAAATAATGGCAAGCGGTGTTTTCAGTTCGTGGCTTGCATCGGTGATGAAGCGTTTTTGTTTGCGGTTATTTTCTTCAAACGGCTTTATCATTCTGTTGGACAACATTGCAAATACCAACAGAATCACCAGAGTAAACAGTATACATACCGTAGACAAAATCTGTATGTTGGAATGTAATCTTTCCTTGTCTTCCGAGCAGTCCAGAAAAATAATATAGTTATTATCGGTCACTCTGTAACGGAAATTATCACAATAGCCTGTCGTTGTTTTTTTCTGAAAGACATTTTCCGTCATTTTTTCGGCAACGGTCTTATTGACAGAGGCAATATGTTCATCATTGTACTCTGTAATTTGCTGATTGTCATCAAAATAAACGATAAAGTAGCGTGTACGATATTGGGATTCGTCTGTAATTTCGACAAAAAGCGGTTTGTCATCAGAATACAGTTTTTCAAAAGTTTTTCTTTCGGGAACATGACCGTCATAGCTTTCAATAACCAAATTCAGATTGTCAGCCTTGTGCGTATTGTAGATATTGATAGCGATGTAAGTAAACACAAGCGTAATGGTGAAAACTATCAGCAAAGTGAAAAAGACAGTAATCAGGATTTTTCTTTTGAGTTTTTTCATATCATACTCCGAAATAGTAACCGTTTTCATCACTAAGAATAGTTTCCTGTGCATTGATACGGTTCAGCTTGTTTTTGAGATAGGCTATATAGAGTTCGGCAGTACTGTTGTCTTTTTTGCCGTTCCAGACAAGTTTATTGATATCGGTTAAGGTATAGCGGGTATTTTTGTTTTTCATCAGAACCGAAAGTAATTCAACTTCATTGTTGCTTAAACGCAGACTTATTGTATCAGACTGCAATTCACCGCTGGCGGTATCAAGAGTGATATTTCCGCTTTTCAGGACAGAATGTCTGTATTCACCTGCACGGCGTATCATGGAATGTAAACGGGCAACCAGTTCCCTCATGGCAAAGGGCTTGCTCAGATAATCGTCTGCACCGTTGGTAAGACCTTCGATACGGTCATTTACTGTACCTTTTGCCGTAAGCATGAGTACAGGCGTAAAGATTTCGTTTAATCTCATGTACTCCAGTACCTGTATACCGTCCATTATCGGCATCATGATATCCAGTACCACCGCATCAAAATAATCGTTCTGTAAGCAGTCCCATGCTTGTTTACCGTCATAGACGGCGGTAACTTCAAATCCTTCGATTTTCAGGATTTCCGTTACGGCTGAAGAAAGCTGTCTTTCATCTTCGGCATATAATATTTTCATCGTTATTCATTCCTTCCTTTGCTTCTGGATTAATTCCCGGATAGTCTGCATTGTCAAATCAGTAGACGCCATTTCATCAGCACAGCGTTTCAGTTCACTGACAATCAGTTGAGTATTGGCGATATTCTTTTTGTATTTCAGTTGGTGTTCCAGACTTGCCCAGCAGTCCATAGCAACAGTACGCAACTGTATTTCAACTTCGATATGATGAATATTTTCGCTTTCAAACGGTATGGATAAAATAATATGCAGACTGCGGTAACCGTTAGGTTTGGCATTGGCAATATAATCCTTTACGGCAACGACTTCCCATTTATCATTCTGACGGATTTTTTCCAGCATGGTATAGACATCTCCGACAAAATGTAATACTACTCTTAAACCGATGATGTCAGAAAGTTGGGTCAGACCGTTTTCCACTGTATCATCAAAC
>CACYDZ010000349.1 GCA_902773265.1 uncultured Ruminococcus sp. | reverse complement strand
CATATAAGTATTGATAGTCAATGCTCCATATGTATAGACAAAACCTTTACCGTTATCACTCAATCCACAGTTGGGATTTTCCTGTGCAGCATCAGGTGTTCCCAGTGACGCTTTAATCTCACTGAACGATTTATCCAACATTACTGTTGTATTTTTATACACCACACATACATCATTTTCAGTAAATTCTGCTGCTGTCTGCGGTACTTCTGTCGGAACTTCCGTTATCGGAGGATTATCCTGAGGAATGTTTGGAGTATCCGGAATAATTATCTGTTGCGGTGTTTCTGTCTGTGGTTGAATGGGTACATAACTACTTGTAGTCGGTTCATTTTGTGTCTGCTGAACAGTATTATTATTGAATTGTTCCTGTTGTGTAGGTTTTTGTGTAGTTTTCTGCGTGGACTTCTGTGTTGTTTTTTCCGTAGCTTTCTGTGTGGACTTCTGTGTAGTTTTTTCCGTAGCTTTCTGCGTGGATTTCTGTGTTGTTTTTTCCGTAGCTTTCTGCGTAGATTTCTGTGTTGTTTTTTCGGTGGCTCTCTGCGTAGACTTTTCAGAAACTTTTTCGGTTACATTTTGTGTAGAAAGTTCTATTGTTCCTGTTTTAGGAGTATTCTCTTCTTCACCACAAGCCGTCAGCAAACTCATACTCACAACAACCATTGCTATAAAAATAAACATTCTTTTTTTCATTTTTTTTACAATCTCCTTTTATCCTGTCAATTTTCCTAAAATGTCTGTACTGATATATTCGCCGTTGTTTTTGCTGACAAAGGCGGTTATGCTGTATATTCCTTTGGGAATATCATTACTTATCATCAGTGAATAACCGTAATCGGAATTTTCTGTATTCATCAGTTCATATTCGCAAATCGGAAAAGCATTGAATGTCTTTGAAAAATTTTCGGCTGTCAGACAAATTTTTATCTGACTATCCGTGTCAAAGTATTTTTCATTCAGTATGCCGTATATTTTGATATACGAATCCGTTTTGTCCGCATAGAAACGGTTTGTTGTGTCAGTGACAGTTTCTGTGACTGTCGGCATTTCACATTCTTCTGCCGACATAACAGGAGCTGATTTGACAATATTGCCAAGATTTCTTTCGACAATCTCATAGATGACATCTGTATTTTCAGTAAGCGTCAGCAAAGCAAACGGCTGTGAACGGGTAATTTCGGTACGGCGATAATTTTCGGTAAGATAAGGCAACATCGCACGACCGAAAGAATCTCTTATCATCAGCAGACTACCGTCAGCTTTATTGTTGAGTGTTTTTATCATAGCATCATTTTTCTCTGCATCGCCCATCAGTTCTTCCATAACGGCATTTTTATCATTACCAAGCATAGGCATAAGAAAAATCAGGTCATCATAATTATGAGAAAAATAGTATTGATTATCGTACATTCCTCCGCAAGGATACAGAAGCTTATCTAAATCACCACGCCATTTTTTCTCATAAGTGTAGGATTGTCCGTTATAGTCTTTATGTTCTTTGCCAATACTTTCCAACAATGCATTTACACCGTATACTGCACCTAAATTATTCCAGTGAGTATCTCGTTTCAGATACAGTTCGTTATCAACAGACTGCAATACCCTTTTAAGATTACAGTAATGAACCCCATATTTTTCACAAAGCGTTTCCAGTAATTCAAGATTGCTTTTCTTTCCTTTCTTATATCTGTCGGGCATATATTGAGGATAAATCGTGTTTTTGTTAGGTGCAACGGTAAACACAAACCGGTTTCCTGTATGTTCCGATTTTTCCTGTATGAGTTTTACGGTCTGAACAATATTATGACATTTTCTTTCAGAAAAAGTCTTTCCTGTATAATCATCCAGCGTATCAACAGAAAAAAGATAACCGTCTTTTCCGCTTATAACATTAGCTGTATCGCTTTTGAGCAGCTGTGCTTTGAAATAATTATCGCAGGATACCAGCTGCGGTCTGAAAATCAGATGTTCCGTAAAATAAGTATCAAATTTATCCGAAAAATTTTTGTCAGGTATACCGTTTCCGTCAAGCCATTCAGGAAATTCTGTCAATGCTGTTTTGCCTATCGGCACATCATTTTTGAAAAACGCCCATAAAGAAAGCGGTAAACAACACAAAACGACAAATAATGCAATATATATTCTTTGAATGATTTTCATTGTGATTTTACTCCTTTCCATTGGCTTCAAAAACGGAAATAAATGAACGGATTATATCCCGCCGTGGCAAGACTGAAAATACAAAGTACAAATAACAGCATTGTCACTGTACAGGAAACAATCACTGCTGTATTACTGTTTTTAGCCGTCAGTTTACGGTTGATTGTGGGAATAATCGGCGTAGAGAACAGTATTCCTGTTAAGAAAGTCAGAATAAAATACGGTGTTATCATTCCGTAAACATTCTTTGCCACATCAGCACCGACAAACAGATTTCCGACAAACATATTGCGGATAATTTCCCACGCCTGCGTAACGGTATCTGCTCTGAAAATAACAAAGGTTATCACGAAAATCAAGACAGTATAAAGATGTACCGCTGTTTTTAAAACAATATTATGAGCTTTTTTAATGGGAATAACTCCATAATTTTCCATTAACAAGAAAAATCCGTGTATCATTCCCCAAAGAATAAAAGTCAGATTTGCTCCATGCCACAAGCCTGTCAGAAAAAAAACGATACATTTATTGATACCTGTCCGTAATTTTCCTTTACGGTTTCCGCCAAGGGGAATGTAGACATATTCTTTGAACCATGTTGATACGGAAATATTCCACTTCCGCCAGAAATCCGTCATACCGAATGCAGAAAAAGGATAATTGAAATTTTCCTTGAAATCAAAGCCGAACATCTTTCCCAGTCCTATTGCCATATCACTGTATCCGCTGAAATCAAAGAAAATCTGCAAGGCATAACACAATGCTCCTATCCATGCAGAAGGTAAATTCATTTCCTGCGTGTTTAATGAAAAAACATTATCCGTAAGGGTCGCCATACTGTTGGCAATTATCAGCTTTTTGGAAAGTCCGCAGATAAACCGCTGTATTCCGTAAACAGTTTTTTCTGTGGTATGTGTCCGTTGTTTTATCTGTACAGCCACATCTGAAAATTTAATGATAGGTCCAGCTATAAGTTGTGGGAAAAAGGATATGTACAGGCAAATATGCAGAATGTTTTTTTCAATCAGTTTTTCGTCTTTGTATGCGTCAATCACATACGACATTGCCTGAAAGGTGAAAAAGGAAATTCCTATCGGCAAAGCAATTTCAGGTACAGGCAGTGTCAAGCCTGACATTTGATTGAACAGCGATACCAGAAATCCCAGATACTTGAATACGACAAGTAACAGAACATTGACAATAATGGAAAGTATAAGTACAGGCTTTTTCCATTTTCTTCTGTTCATCATTAGACCGTAGCCATAGTTCATCACAATAGAAACCAGCATCAGTATAACCGCAAAAGGTTCACCGTAGGCGTAAAATACAAGACTTGTGACAGTAAGAATAATATTGCGTACAGTCAGATTATATATCATCCGATACAAAAGATAGGTAACAGGAAAAAAGATAAACAAAAACACTGTTGAACTGAAAACCATACTTCACCTCATACAGCTTTAGGATAAACTGTTCTGTCCCAACCAAAATAAGGACTTAT
>CACYDZ010000348.1 GCA_902773265.1 uncultured Ruminococcus sp. | reverse complement strand
GTTTAAGGGCGTTGCCCTTAAAAATCCCATCAGGGGCTTTGCCCCTGAACCCCACGAACTTTTTGAAAAAAGTTCGACAAAAACTTTCCGGCTCACTTCGTTCGGGATTTTCATTAAGTTCCAGCGGTGAAACTTAAAAGTTTTTTGTCCGCTTTTTTCAAAAAAGTGGGTGGAATTTTTAAGAACAGCAGCCCTTAAATCAAGGAGTTCGGGGAGGAACTTCCCGACTAAATAGAGGTTACGGTTTCGCCCTTGGCAATTTTGGGAACATCTTCGACAATCTTATTGACATAAGTATCAAATACATCACCTAAGATATTATTTCCGTCAAGTGAGAAATTATATTTTCCCGTATCGCCTTTGTAGAAAGTGACAACATCACTTTCCTTATCGGTATTGTAACTGATTTTTACAGTAAGTACAGCATCACCGCTGACTGTTCCGCTTTTTACCTTATTGATAGTAGCGGATTCCAGATTCTGGAAAAATACATCAAATTTTTCTGTATCAATCGTCTTATCGCCACTCTTGACGATTGTTTTTGAAGTTTCGATACCCTTGTCATCTTTTACCGTTTCGGTGGAAAGAGTAAAGGTATAAGTTTTATTCTTTGCGGTAACTTCAAGTGTCTTAATAGAGGGGAGATTGGATTTGATGACATATTCAAAGACCAAATCTTCATAGGAGGTAGTCACCCAAGCCACTTTGTCAGCCGTGAGAGAGTAAATCATTTTACTTTCAGGATTATAAACATAGACTGATGTAGTAATTGCCCCTGTATCGTCATCTGATTTTTCTTCAATCGGTTTAGCAGCATAAAGCAATATGTTGGTATCTGTAAATTCGGCTTCAAGTTTTGCATAAGGGTTTTCGGTATCAATTTTATATTTCTGAAGAGTTTTGCTGTCGGGTTTATAGGCAAGAACATCGTTTGCCGTCACTGAACGCAGGGACTCCAATACTTTTGAACCGTTGCCGACATTGACAAAACATTTTGTCGGTTCGGTCATTTTGTAATAGGCGGTTGAAACGGTTTCGTCATCATTCGGGACAAATTCCATCGTTTTGGGGAAGTTTGCACCGCTGATTTTCACCTTTTTGGGTGTTGCTCCGTCATCGCTGTCTGATGCTGTGGTAACGGTCTTATCCAGTAAGGACATACTCTTGTACAGGAAAGAATCGACAGATTCACTGTCAACCAGATAAATTGCCTTATCGCCGTCTACCATGATATATGTGCCTGCATTATCAGGAGCGGCATTACCGACAAAGATAGTACGCTTGTTTTTATTGGTAAAGGTTACTTCGGCGGTAGCGTTGGGTTTATCCAGACCGTATTCTGACGGATTTGCCCCTGTAATATCGACAACATTGGTTGTTGTGACCGCTGCCGCATCATTAGCTACGGCATCAGGCATACCTGTTTCAAGCGGTGCATTTTCATAACCTTTCAGTTTATAGACGGTTTCCAAAGACTGTGTTGTTTTTTTACCGTCTGCATCTGTGGTAACTTCAGTAGGTGTTTCGGCAGACAATTCAAAAGTACCGCTTTCGTTGGTAACTTTTACCGTTTTGATGTCGGCGGGAACATGACTTATCAGTTCTTCCACGCCTGCAATAATAATATTACCGTCAGCATCCTTTTCCGATTTGATTTTATTGCCCTTGAGGTCAGTGGCATATTGTTCACCGTTTTCATCTGTGGGATAGGTAGGTTGAGTATTATTTTCGCTGTTGTCGGGAACAACATTTTTTACCAGAAAGAATAATCCTATCAGACACCCCAGAACGGCAATAACGGAAACTGCTGTGATAAGCGGTTTTTTGTTTTTGGAGGGTTTAGCTTTTTTATTGCCTGTGGACTGTTTCTGTTGTTTTTTTGCTGTTTTCTGTGCCTGTTTGTTACTGCCTGTCTGTGCATCAGAATCTGCCGAAAAGATGGTACCTGCCGTATTGTCATAAAATTCATCGTCAGGTATATTTTGTGGGATATGGATTTCTTTAGTTTCGTCAGTGGATTTATTTTTTTTTGCCATTTTATCTGTTCCTCCTGCGTACCCATATGACGATAGCCGCAATGACAATGATAAGCGGTATGCCGAACATGACAATTACCTGAATAAAGTTAATCTGGTCGGTAGTGATACCCAATGAAGCCAGTTCCAGATTTTTACCTTCAATGATAATGCCCTCGTCAGTATTGTCGGTGAGTTTGTTGGTAAGATTGACCAGATAAGCTCCGTTGTTATAGGAGGGGATGGAAATAATTCCTGAGGAGAAAATCAGTCCTGAACCGAATACGGTAACGGTAGAGGTTTCATCGTTTCCTGATTTTTTTGTTCCGATAGCTGCGGCATTGTATTGTTGGGAAGTAATTTTTTCCAAATCAGGATTTTCGGTATCGCTGAATTTCACCAGTTTAGCGGATTCAGAGGTTTGCAGCAAAGAAATAGCTGTATTTTCGTTAGTGATTTCAACAGGGATAATATATCCGCCAAGAATATTGATATTTTTATTTTTCAGACCCTGTGTATATTCGGTACTGTTTGCACTGTAGTCAATCAAAGAGATACGGTAGTCATAACGACCGCCATAAGGCACTAATTTAGAGGTATCCGTTTCGGCAACAATACCATCACCCATCTTCATGCCCCATTCTTCGAGAAAAGCATTGAATTTGGGCATTTCTACTTTCTGAGGCAAAGCGACATAGAACAGGTCTTTGCCGTAATTACCGTTATTGTTGAGAAAGTCTTTGATTTTCTGAATGGAAGTGTCGTCAAGGTCAACAGACGGCATGAACAATACCAGAGCTTCAACACTTTCTTCAATCGTTTCTGTCAGCGTGTTGATAGAAGCGACATCATAATTGTTTTTCTCCAGCAATTCTTTGAATGCACTTGCATCATAATCGCCGAACCCGTCAATAAAGCGTATTTTTGTCTGATTGTCTGATGTGACATTCAGAATAGCAGTAGTTACGGAGGGTTCAACCTCAAGACTTTCCACCTGTGAAGACCCATACATATCCTGTGTAATATTGAACAAATCGCTGTTGGTCAGAATACGGTGTTTATCGCCACATTCAACGATGTAATTCCCTGCACTTAAAGTGTCATCGGGATATTTACTGACAAAAGTCGGATTAGCGGTCAAATCAATATACTTTATGGTAATTTTGTTGTTCTGATTGTGGTACTGTTTCAGCACCGTATTTGCCATGAGATAATATTCATTGGCGGAAGTATACTGACTTTCGTCTGCCAGTACGGTAATGGTGACATCTTTCTTGATTGTCTGGAGAAAATCAATCGTATCCTGAGAGAGTTGGGTTGTTTTTGTGGTAGAGAGGTCAAAGGTCAGTGCAGGAATTTTTTCTGTCAGCAAAGATGCTACCATATTCAATACGATGATTACCGCAACAAATACCGCAATGAACATAATGGAAAAACTGCCTTTACGGAGTTTTCGGCTTTTAAACAATCTTTTGATTTTGCTGTCTTTTTTCTTTTGCGGTTCGTCTTCGGTTTCTTCAGTTTCTTCTTCTTCAGTTTCTT